>JALSXE010000391.1:0-2271 GCA_027072755.1 Campylobacterales bacterium
GAACTCGTGGAGTGATCTTAAAAACTCTTTCAGCGCCTCCCTGATACTTCCGAACTCGTCTTGTTCGTAGATTCTGATTTCGGTCGTGAGATCTTTTGATGCGGCGATGTTCGTAATCAGCCCATTGAGGGAGTTGAGTCGCATCTGCAGATCTTTTACCGAAAGACCCGCGATCACCAGCATCAACAGAATTACGACCGCTCCCGCTATGGCTTTCACTATCGCCGTATCGTGGAAACTGTCGAGGTCCCTGTTTATCTGGGCCGCTATCTCGTCGTCTATTTTTTTGAGGATGTTTATCTTTTTTGTGATCGTGTCGAACCAGTACACAGCATCTATGTCGAAGTTGCCCTCCTGATGCGATATGGCTATCTCTCTCATCTTTCTGACAAGGTCGAACGACTCGTCCTGTATCGCTTTTTTATAGTAGGTCACCATCGGATCGGGGGCGAACGACAGGAAATCGTCCAGGTAGGCGTTCTGCTCCGCTATGAGTACTATCAGTTTGCGGTACATGCCGGGCGAAAAGGCATCGGCTGCGAAGGTTCCGCTCAAAACCGCCCTCTCTACGCCCGCACGCTCTTTCGATTTCAGAAACGAAGTATACGCGACAAGATCTTTGGTTGTCCGCTCTTCCGGGGAGAGTTTCGAAGATGTCGCGATAATATCGAGCATCTTGGCGTTCATGTTCGTAAAGTAGGCCACCACCTCTTTAAGCGGCAGCTTCAGTGACGATATACGCTTTCTCATCGCGGGGAGCCTTTCGAGGTCGGCGTCGAGAGCATCGACTCTCTTTTTAAGATCGGGCGGAAACTCGCTGAAGTCTATCTTTTTAAGTGTCTGCCTGTACTCCTTTAGCCTTAGGTCGGTCAATTTGCGCTGTGCTTGAAGCTTTTCGACGAACTTTTTGCCGTGGCTTCCGGTATATCCCGCGCTTGCGCCACGCTCCTTCTGTGTCTCGTGCACCAGGCGGCTGAGGCTTTCGCTAAGCTCTACAAGCTGCTTTACCTTTTCCACCTTCTGCTTGAACTCGAAGTGTTCTTGAAGATCGGTCACGGTATAGTAAAGCAGGGCTATCGTGGGTAGCACAACAAGAAGAAGCATCTTGCCCTTTATCGTCAGGCGGGAGAGAGGATTCATTCGTTTCCTTTCAGCAGTTTGTCGTCTATCAGGTCGTAGTCGATCAGATTTTCGTCGCATTCGCAGTGGTATTTTCCCTGTGCGTCATAATATTCGGTACAATCTCTGTACCGTTTTGTAGATATGCCATCTTCGTTGAAGTAGACACACCCTTGCAGCAGAAGTAGTATCGGCAGAATTACAAAATATTTCATACTGTTACTTTACACTTGAATGGCTTAATTTAGCCTATCGCTTCGTGATAGGTTGGATGATCTGAAAATATATCGGCAAAAAGGGGATGGATTTGATAGGCAAAATTGAAGAGATCTTTGAAAAGATCACGAACCTGCCGCACTGCAGCGGCGATACTTCGAAGCTTCGTGAGTATATAAAGGGTGTCGCTAATGGGTGCGGGTACTCCGTGCACGTAGACAGGGCGGGAAATGTGGCGGCCTACGGCTCAAACTCCGATATAACACTTCAGTCGCACTACGATATGGTCTGTATAGGACGTGCGCCGGAGATCGAGATTGTCGTCGAAGAGGGGTGGATGAGGGCCGAAGAGAGCTCTCTGGGTGCCGACAACGGAATGGGTGTGGCGATCATGCTTTGGCTGATGCAGCAAAATGCTCCCGCAGATTTTCTCTTTACCAACGACGAGGAGATCGGGCTTGTGGGTGCAGCGAATCTCGAACTGAAGATAAGAACGCCCTATCTTTTGAATCTGGATAGCGAAGAGGTCGGGAAGGTATATATAGGATGTGCCGGCGGAGAGGATATATATCTTAAAAAAGGTACCGAATATTTTGTTCCCGAGACGGCCGGAGAGAGATATATGATACACGCGAACGCTCCGGGAGGCCACTCGGGGGTCAATATAGCCGAAAATATTCCGAACGCGATAACAGAACTCTGCTCGGTGATCGTACAAAACGAAGCTATGCAGGTGGCCTCGATAGCAGGAGGAGAGAGGATAAATGCGATTCCCGCCCATGCGGAGGCCGAGGTTTGGATGCCGCAGGGGCATGAGCCGGAAATCGGGAGTCCGCATGTTTCGGCCAGGAAGATCGATACTCTGCAGGTGCCTCTACTGTCTGATGGACGAAAACTGGCAAAGGCGCTTTTCGGGTTCGCCCACGGCGTAAAGGG
>JALSXE010000392.1:0-2263 GCA_027072755.1 Campylobacterales bacterium
GGTTAAAATACTTAAAACTGATAAAAATTGAGCATTTAATCCATATATTGCGGAAAAATTTCAGAGAGCCGGAGATTTTATATATCATGGTTTGCAAGGAGTGGAATAGAGCCGGAATATCCGAATCGTGATACCGTGAATAGTTTGCGCTTGCCGGCCGACCAAAAGAGCGGTGCAAACGTTTCATTTCGAGAAAGCGGCCGCATAACGCAAAATGGGTTCGGTATGAAGCGCTCGAGTAAGGAGCCGGTCTTAGCCGCTCTTTTGAGTGTCGCTCTTTTCGGCTTCCGCTACGAGTACGCCCTCTATAAGCTTGTCTATATCGCCGTCGAGAATCGCTTCTACGTTGCTGAATGCCTGGCCGCTTCTTGTATCTTTTACCTGCTGGTACGGTGCGAGTACATACGATCTTATCTGGTGTCCCCACCCGATATCGCTCTTTTCAACACCGTCAGCTTCGGCCTTCTTCTTCTCGAGCTCCAGTTCGTAGAGGCGCGACTTAAGCATCTTCATGGCCGTGGCCCTGTTTTTGTGCTGGCTTCTGTCGTTTTGGCACTGCACCACGATCCCTGTGGGAATGTGGGTTATGCGGATGGCACTTTCGGTCTTGTTTACGTGCTGTCCGCCCGCACCGGAGGCGCGGTATGTGTCTATGCGAAGGTCTTTCTCTTCTATCTCTATGTCTATATCCTCATCTACTTCGGGCGACACCATCACGGAGGCGAAAGAGGTATGGCGGCGCGCGTTCGAGTCGTAGGGGCTTATTCTCACAAGACGGTGTATTCCGTTTTCGACCTTCAGGTAGCCGTAGGCGTTTTCGCCTTTTATTATGAAACTGACATCCTTTATGCCGGCCTCTTCTCCCGGCTGGTAGTCGAGCACCTCTACCTTGAAGCCGTGCCGTTCGGCCCATCGCAGGTACATGCGGTAGAGCATACTCGCCCAGTCCTGGCTCTCCGTTCCGCCGGCTCCCGGGTGGATAGAGACTATCGCGTTGTTGGCGTCGTGCGGGCCGCTCAGCATCACCTCTATCTCGACCCTGTTTACCCGCTCTTCTATCTCCGGCGCCTCCGAAAAGAGCTGCTGCAGCGTCTCTTCGTCTTTCTCTTCCGTGGCCATCTCGAAAAGATCGACCGCGTCGTCTACCGCACTTTTCGCCTCTTCGTAGCTTTTGAGCAATCTTTCGAGCCTGTTCTTCTCTTTCTGAATCTCTCCGGCTCTTTTGGCGTCGCTCCAGAAATCTTCGGCCATCTCCATCTTCGAGATCTCTTCGAGCCGCTTTTTTATTTCGTCGGGTTTGACAATGTTTTCTATATTCTCTATCTTGCTCTTAAGCCTCTTCATCAGTTCGGAAAATTCGTAACTGTCCACTCTATATCCTCTTTGCTATAATTGCGTAACTAGACCTCTTTTCGGTGCCTTTAAAAGCTGTGTCGGCCGCTCGGCGGCCCAAAAGGCAGATGTTTCAACAGGTCATGAAAGATAGCTATTATACACTAAAAGGCTCTATGTGCAGATTATACGTAGTATAGAAGATTTAAGAAGCGTCAGAGAGAGAATGGAAGGGAGTGTCGGCTTTGTACCGACGATGGGAGCGCTGCATCAGGGGCATCTGAGTCTTATAAGAAGATCGGTGGAAGAGAACGACCATACCGTGGTTTCGGTCTTTGTCAACCCTACACAGTTTCTTCCCGGAGAGGATCTCGAAGCCTACCCGAGGCGCGAGGAGGCCGATGCCAAAATATGCGAAGTGGCCGGTGTCGATGTCCTGTTCATACCCGAAATCTCCTCTATGTACGGAAGCGACGAAGTGAAGCTGAAGGCGCCCGAATATCTCGGCTACATTCTGGAGGGCAACCGCCGTCCGGGTCATTTCGACGGCGTCGTGCGGGTTGTTATGAAGCTCTTCGGCCTTGTGGGCCCCAAAAGGGCCTACTTCGGCAAAAAGGATGCGCAGCAGCTGGTCATACTTCAGAAAATGGTTAACGATCTCTTCTTGCCTGTAGAGATCGTACCTGTGGATACTGTGCGTGAAGAGGACGGCCTCGCCCTAAGCAGCAGAAACGTATACCTGACTCCCGAAGAGCGCAAAAGGGCCCTGTCGATTTCACGATCACTAAAGAGTGCTTCGCGCCTCATAATGGCCGGTGAGTACGATTGCGCAAAGATCACGGAGCATATGCTCGGGATCATGAGAGATATAGATGTGGAGTATGTAAGAGTCGTAGACCGCTCCTTCAGACAGCTAGAGAGAGTAGAGATT
>JALSXE010000393.1:0-8841 GCA_027072755.1 Campylobacterales bacterium
TCGTACATCTGCGCTTTGTTGATATCGTATACGTCGCAAAAGACGATGATGGTGGGGTCCGCCGTGAACGGATCGAGGAACGCCGTTTCGATGTCGGGCTTGAGGATCATGTCCGATTTGTTGATGGGCTGCCACGCTTCTATGGAGCTGCCGTCGAACGGAAGACCGTTTGTGAGCATCTCTTTGTCGAGCGCGCTAAGAAGGTAAGTGAGGTGGTGCCACGCTCCTTTTATATCGGTGAAGCGGAGGTCGACGAATTTGACATCGTTTTCCGCGCAGTATCTGAAGAACTCTTCGACATTGTTGACGAATTTGCCCATTTTCTCTCCTTGGGATTTTTTGGAATATCGGGTATTGTAACAAAAAATCGGTAAAGTGTTTGTGAAAGGATTGATTAAAAAATAGTCACAGTTATTTGTGAAAACGTTTGTGCCGAGGCCGTATATACCGTTGAACGGTTCCGAGAACCAAGGAGGGTGGCGTGCTCTTGCGGATATTTACGGCTTTTCAACGAGTTTGCGGACTTCGGCAATCTCTTTGAGTCAGATTACGGAAGGGGTCGAACGTTACTGAAACGTCGGCGTATCGAAAAGTAACACTCGATTAGAATTTCGCTTTTATGCGATCCCTTTTGATGTAGTGGACCGCCTCGGTGTAGCCGACAGATCTTGCGAATGCCGCTATCTCATCTTTTTTGTAGCCCACCTGCTCCGGTTTGTGTGCATCCGAACCGAACGTTATCGGGATCTCCCTCTCGAAGGCCATCTGCAGAAGCTCTCTCGAGGGGTAGGGCTCTCCTATCGGTTTGCGGTAGCCGGCCGCGTTTATCTCTATAGCCATATCGGCACGTTTTATCGCATCCATCGCCTTTTGCGCGATGAGTCTGACATCGGTTTTTGGGATATATTTGAAGACTTTAATTAGATCGAGGTGGCCCACTATGTCGAACTTACCGCACTTCGCCATATTTTCTACCAGGTCGAAGTAGTCTTGCCAGATAGCGTCTATGTCGGCACCTTCGTACCTGCCTATGAACTCCGGGTTGTCGAAACCCCATCTGTCTATGAAGTGTACGGAGCCTATTAGGTAGTCCACATCTGCACTTAACACCCTCTCGTCTATATGTCCGGGCAGATAGTCCACCTCGTACGCAAGGCGTATATCTATCTCTTTTTCATACTCTCTTTTTGCCCGTTTCACATCATCTTCGTAGGCTCTCATCTCTTCGAATCCCATTCGATAACGCGGGTCGAAATCCATCGGTGCGTGGTCGCTGAAACCAAATATATCGATACCTTCGGCTATAGCCTTTTTTATGTAGTCGTCTATCGTACCTTCGGCGTGGTTGCATCTGAATGTGTGGTTGTGGAGGTCGATTTTCAGTCGTTTTTCGTTTTTTGCTTGCATATTTAACTCTTTGGGGGCCTACTTTTAAGAAAAGTGCCGTTCTCTTTTACCTCTACGGCCCCTCTTTGCAGCAGAAGCGTTAGGGCTCTTTTGAAGTTTTTCCGGCTCAGCCCGAGCAGCTCTTTTATTCTCTCGGGGTCGCTCTTGTAGACAAGGGGCATCATCCCTTTGTGGCTCTCGAGATAATCGATAACTCTCTTTGCCGCAAGATCGTCGCTCTTTTTGCCGATGGGGCGCATCAGTATGTCTATCTTGCCGTCGTCGCGCACCTTTTTGACATACCCTTTGGCTCTTTGACCGATCTGCAGCCCGGAGAATATTTCGGAGTGGAAAACGAGCCCCTCATAGCGGTCGTTGACCAGAACCTTATAGCCGAGCTCCGTTTTGTCGTAGACTAAAATATCCACCTCTTCGTTGCGTTTGAGCTTTTGAGGCTGACGGTCGAATCTGCCTTCCGTCTTCTGTACTCCTACGAGACGGTGGGTTCTTTCGTCGTAGTCGACATATATAAGGTGCTTTTCACCTTTCGCAAGACTCCTTCTCTGCAGAGCTTTTGGGACGAAAAGGTCTTTGGCGAGCCCCCAGTCGACAAAGGCGCCGTGGGGGGTTGTATCTACAACCTCCATAACCGCAAATTCGCCCAGCATGGCCAAAGGTCTCTCCGTCGTCGCTACGATGCGCTCTTCGCCGTCTCTGTAGACAAAAAGATCCTCTACGCAGCCAAGCTCCATATCTTCTGTTACATACCGTTTCGGCAACAGCACCTCTTTCTCTTCCGAAGAGGCAAAAATCAGCCCGTGGTCGGACTCTTTTACAGCTTTGAGGCGGTTGACTTTTCCAAGTTCCGGATATTCGTTTATATTCATGAAGATATTATATCCAAAACAGGGCTTTCGGATGGTGAATTCAAAGAGCTTTAGGGCATAATAGCGCATGCGATTTATCGAATACTTCATAAAGAACACGAGACTCAACCATCTGCTGCTCCTTTTCATTCTGATAGCGGGCATATACAGCTACAAAGAGATGCCCAAAGAGCTCTTCCCAGACGTGACTCTGAATATGATAGGCGTTAGCGGAGGCTATGCCGGATCGAGCGCCAGGGTACTGGACAAGATGGCCGTAAGAGATATAGAAGAGGCGATAGAGGGAATCAGCGGCATAAAGACCACCGAGACGGTCATAGTACCGGGAAGATTCGACATAATCCTGACCCTCAACGATGAAGCGGAGCCTGTCGATGTGCTCAGCAAGGTAAAAGATGCCATAGCCGCAAGCAGGCAGTATCTGCCCGCCGACATGACGGAGCCTACGGCGACTCATCTGACACGCAAACGCGATCTGCTCTCTATATCACTCTCTTCGAAGAGTCTGGGCAAAGAGTCGCTGGTCAGGGCGGCCAAAGAGATAAAGCGGCGGATAATGCAGATCGAAAATATCGCCGAGGTGAAGATATACGGCGACTCGGACGAGGAGATTCTGCTAAAGATAGACTCGAAGGCCCTCTCGGCCTACGGGATAGACCCCAAAGCTCTCCTGGCGGCCATATCGAGCCTCTCCTACATCTACCCGGTCGGAGACATAGAGCAGCCCGGAGACTACCTCTACCTCTCTACCGTACACGGGTGGAAGGATAAAAAGGGGTGGGAGAGCGCACTCATCGGGATAGGCGGCAGATATATCCGCCTCGGCGACGTCGCCGAGGTCAGCAGGCAGCTAGCCGATATGTCGACACTCTCCTCTTTCAACGGCAGGGACAACATCACCCTCAAAGTCTACAAAGACTCGAAAGGCGATGCGATAGCCCTCTCCAAAGAGCTTCACACCTTTGTGGAGAGTCTGAAAAAGAGCCGACCTGAACTCATTGCGGACATATACCACGACACCTCCAGGCCGATAGAGAAGAGACTCAACGTAATAGTTTCGAACATCCTGATAGGGCTGGTTCTGATATTTTTCACGATGGCTCTGCTGATAAACTTCCGCATAGCCGCCGTAGTGACGCTCGGGATACCGTTTTCGTTCGCGATAGGGCTGATAATTCTGCATTTTATGGGATATACGATAAACATCGTCTCTTTGCTGGGGGCGCTGATAGTCATAGGTATCGTCGTCGACGACGCCGTAGTCGTCGCCGAAAACATACAGCGCTATATCGACGAAGGGATGCAGAGGGGCTCTGCGGTATTGAAGGGGGTCGAGGAGATGGTGCTTCCGGTAACGCTTGCCACGCTGACCACCTTCGCCGCCTTTTTGCCGCTCTTTATGCTCTCGGGAGAGATATCGCACTTCATCATACTGATCCCGGTAGTCGTGGTGGCCGTTTTGGCGGGCTCTTTGATCGAGAGCTTTCTCTTTCTTCCTCTGCATGCCAAAGAGCTGCTCTCAAAAGGGCACAGTATGGTCGACTGGACTCCCCTTCAGAGACTCTACGAGCACAGCCTGCACTACTGCATCCGGTACAAAAAGAGCTTTCTGCTGCTCTTTCTGATCGGAATTCCGCTTCTGACATATCTTCTTATAAAGTCAATGCACTTCCAGTTTTTCCCCAGTTTCGACAGCAACTACATATATGTCACCGGCAAGCTCGACTCCAATACGCCGATAGAGCGCACATCCGAAGTAGCCAAAGAGATGGAGAGGGAGATTCTGAAGCACAAAGAGGAGCTGGGCATAAAGTCGGTATCGGCCGTAGCCGGCTCGAGAACCACGCTCGGCGGCGAAAAAGAGAGCGACAACGGATCGTTCTATATTACGGTCGAGCTCTACGATCTGATCGAAAAAGATTTCATAAACCGCTACGTCAATCCGCTTTTCAACCTCTCTTTCAACTTCAACGACCCAAACAAAAGACGCAGACTGAAAACCTACGAACTCGCCAAGCCGCTTAGCGACATAGTGGAGCCTTTCAGGAAGCGTTACTCCATGGAGGAGCTCGGTGTCAGGCAGAGGCATGTGGGAGTCATAAGAAACGATATAAAGATCAACTTTTCGGGCGAAGACGAGAAGCTGGTGGAACGCAGTATGCGACTTGTGGAAGATGCGCTCGGCAAAATCGACGGGGTTGTCGGCATAAGCGACAATCTCAAATACGGCAAAAGCGAATATAAGCTCAAAATCAACGACTACGGAGAGAGACTCGGTCTAAGCGAAGGGGAGGTTGCATCTCTGCTCTCGGGCTACTTCCTGCAAAGACGCCACGCCCTCACCTTCGGCAAAGAGGGGGTGGTCGAGATTCGTACGGAGGATCTGAGAAAAGACAGCCTCGAGGAACTGAAGGCCTTTTTGCTGCCGCTGAAAGATGGAAGGTTTGTAAGGCTTGACCTGATTGCGGAGTTCGAGGTTTCGCGCGATTACGCCCAGATAAAGAAACGTGACGGAGAGGTCGTGAAGACTGTTTTCGCCTCCATCGACAAATATAAAACTACCGCAAACGACGCACTCGAAAAGCTCTCGGGCCTGATTTCCGAAATAGAGAAGAGCGGGGTAAAAGTGACGCTTCTTGGGGAGAAAGAGAAAAACAGGCAGCTTGCCGAAGAGATGAAGAGAGCCACACTTCTCGCTCTCTTTCTAATACTCCTTTCGCTGATGCTGATATTCTCCAGAATAAGATACGCGCTGATGGTGATGTCGGTAATTCCTTTTTCGATTGCGGGAGCCCTGATAGGCCATACGCTTCTGGGTATCAACCTCTCGATGGCCTCGATAATCGGAATTCTGGGGCTTGCCGGAGTAGTGGTGAACGATGGCATAATCATGCTCGACTTCCTTCACGGAACAAGGAGAAGTCGCGAATTTTTCGAACGTGCGAAACTCAGGCTCAGACCGATTCTCATAACCTCGACGACCACGTTTCTCGGGCTCTCGACCCTCATATTTTTCGCGACGGGACAGGCGGTCATTTTGCAGCCCATCGCAGTCTCGATCGGTTTCGGACTTTTATGGGGAACGGTGCTCAATCTCTACTACCTCCCTACGCTCTATGCTGTCGTAAACCGTATAGAGCCGGTTAGCGGAAGGGTATAATTTTCCTATAATGAATAACGCACTATAATCTTGAAAACCGATGCTGCGCACTCTTCCGCCATTTAAGTGCGGCAACGGTCGAACAATCCCAAAATTAGGAATGCCGCATGACACAAGAAGAGCTGGACGCACTGATGGCCGGCGACCTCGACCTTGATGCCGAAGAGGAGTCGCTGCAGGAGAGTGTTACGGAGGGTTCCGAAGCGGAGTCTTCAGGGGCAAAAGAGGGTGGCGACGAAGAGGAGGTGCCTACACCTCCCCCCGCGACCAAGGAGCACCAGGTCGTGCACCAGCTCGACGACGTTACGCGCGACTCCGAAGAGAAGGCGAGCGAGATTTTCGATGCGCTCGATGTCGTTATGAACGATATCGACGGGGCCCTGGCCGCGATCGAAAAGATGGATGCGATATCGAACGGATTCGAAGAGATGTTCGCCACTCTTATGCAAAAATTCCCGAATGTAAAGAGATTCGAGACCGCGGCCGAAGATGCCAGGAGGCTTAGGGAGCTTGCGAGCGAAGTGACCGATATGCTCCAGAGTGCCAACGACCAGATCCTCGGGGCGATGGATACGATGCAGTATCAGGATATCCACCGCCAGAAGATAGAGCGTGTCATAAACATAATGCGTGCGCTCAGCCGCTATATGAGCGCACTTTTCGAAGGAAGCATAGAGGATGAGAAACGTGTCAAGTCGGCCCGCCATATCGAGGGAGACACCACGACCGAAGAGGTGATCAGCAACGACGATATTGAAGCGCTCATAGCACAGTTCGGAAAATAGGTATATGGTCGAACTCCTCTCTCCAGCCGGCAACCTCGAAAAACTGAAAATTGCACTCGCCTACGGAGCCGACGCCGTCTACGGAGGAGTGAGCCACTTCTCCCTTCGCATAAGAAGCGGCAAAGAGTTTACGTACGAGAGCTTCGAAGAGGGTATAGAGTATGCCCACTCCATGGGAAAGAAGGTATACGTAACCATAAACGGCTTTCCCTTCAACTCCCAACTCGAACTCTACAGAAACCATATGGAAAAGATGGCGCAGATGGGGCCGGACGCATTTATCATTTCGACCCCCGGCCTTGTGAAAATGGCCCTGGAGGTCGCTCCCGAAGTGCCCGTACACCTATCTACGCAGGCGAACGTGATGAACGTTCTGGATGCGCGCTTTTATTATGAGCTCGGCGTCAGGCGGATAATAGCGGCGCGCGAGATCAGCCTGAAAGATCTCGAAGCGATCAAAAGGGAGCTTCCCGATCTGGAACTCGAAGTCTTCGTGCACGGCTCCATGTGTTTCGCATATAGCGGACGCTGCCTGATAAGTGCCGTTCAGAGCGGGAGGGTGCCCAATCGCGGAAGCTGCGCCAACGACTGCAGGTTTCCGTATGTTCTCTATGCCGAAAACCCGGAGACGGGTGTGACCTTCAGGCTCGAAGAGGAGGAGGGTGTAGGCACCTACATAATGAACGCCAAAGATATGAACCTCGCTTCGCATATAGACGAGATACTCGAAAGCGGAGCGGTAGACTCGCTCAAGATCGAGGGGCGCACGAAGAGCCCCTACTACGTCGCCGTTACCGCAAGCGCCTACAGAAGGGCGATAGACGACTTCTACGCCGGACGTTTCGACGCATCGAAGTACCAGGAGGAGCTCCATACGACCAAACATCGCGGCTTTACGGATGCCTACCTGATCCATAGACCCTTCGAAAAGGAGGGTACGCAGAGTCTGGAGAGCTCCATTGGCGAAGGGAGTCACCAGGTCGCGGCGCTGGTGGACGAGGAGGGGCTTGCCTTCTATGCGAAGGACAGGATCGAAGAGGGTGACGAGATGGAGATAATCTCTCCACGGCCGATAGAGAGGAGCATAGATAACGAACGGGGTGAGGTATACCGCAAAGAGGGGCGTTGGTACCTTAGGATGAGGCTGCTCGAGACACCCGGCGGCAGAAGATTTCAGACCATACACAGCGGAAACGAAAACCCGATACTGCTTCCCGCCGCGCTGCCCCCCTTCACCTTTTTAAGAAGGAGGATCGATGGATGAGCGTTTGACTACCTCAAGAGTCTTGAAAGCGTGGTGGGCGATGCAGTGGAGAGCCGTTTTGGCGACCTTTTTGGGCTCACTGGTGCTTATAGCCATCTTCTCCTTCTTCGCCGCTTTGATAGGTGTTTCGAAGGGGGTCATCATGATGTTTGGCAACATAATCTATACGGGAGTGGCGATATTCGCATCGTTCTACTTCTTCGGCTATGCGCTCAGGAAGGATTACGGTGATTTCAGATTCGAGATTTCGCAGAGACCGCCTGATACGAAAGAGCCGCTCCCGGATCGCGAAACGGATATGGAGAGTTCAGAGCCAAGTTCCGCAAGCCGGAATTAGTTTTTGGATTTTTCCAATTTATCGAAGGAGTGAAAATGAGGTTTGTATCGATCATAATAGGGAGCAAAAGCGATTACGAGGTGATGAAGGAGTGCGGCAAGACGCTGGAGAAGTTCGGTGTTCCTTACGAGCTTATCATATCTTCGGCCCACAGAAGTCCGGAGCGTACGAAAAACTATATAAAGGATGCCGAGGAGCGGGGCGCGGTCGTCTTCATTGCCGCCGCCGGAATGGCCGCGCACCTGGCGGGGGCTGTGGCCGCTACTACGATAAAACCCGTAATAGGAGTGCCGATGAGCTCTTCGGACCTTCGCGGAGAGGATGCGCTTTTGAGTACCGTAATGATGCCTGCCGGTATGCCGGTGGCGACCCTGGCGATAGGCAAAGCGGGAGCCATAAACAGCGCCTATCTTGCGATGCAGATACTGGCGATAGACGATGACGAGCTCAATGTCAAACTGGTGGAAGACCGGATTGCGAAAGCGAAAAAGGTCGAAACGGATTCCGCGGAGATAGAGGTCAGAATCTAAAGCCGGCCCGCTTCCTTGGGCGGTACCATAGAGGAGAAGGCATGAAAACTTGGCTCAGTATCAGGGCGTATGCGAAACTTATCGATCGCGACTTCGACTATGTGCTCTCGCTGGTAGACAGCGGCGCCGTGGTCTCCAAAGAGGAGAACGGCGAGATCTTCATAGAGGCGGATTCGCAGGATGGGCTCCCCGGTGCACCCGTCAGAGGCGGCGAGATTCTGAAGGTGGACATGGAGAGAGGCGAGGGCATCCAGTTCGTGGAGAAGACCATCGGAACCATTCTGAACATGCACGAAAAGGTGATGGACGCCAAAGACGAGACGCTGCAGACGCTCAAGGAGGAGAACAGTTTTCTAAAAGATGCCCTTCTTTCGATGCAGGAGCTCTACGACGAAGACAGGAAGACAATAGAGACGCTTACCGCCGAACTCAACGCTACGAGAGAGGAGCTGGAGTTCATGAAGCGCAAATATAGGCTGATGTGGGGCAAAG
>JALSXE010000394.1:0-8834 GCA_027072755.1 Campylobacterales bacterium
TGATTTTTTTTATCTTCTACTTTTTCGTAGTTATATTTTTTATTAATGATAATTATTATAATAATAATTATTACGCTAATTATCAGAATCGTAATATAATTTGAAAAGATAAAACCTATAACTTGTGTTTTCAAAGCTACTACTCACCTTCCAGTGAATTGTTTAATGTGTTATATGTTTCAACTTTATCGATTAAATTTATTGGAGCCTCACTTACATTTAAGTTTCGTTGTTCATTTATAAATAATCAAACAATCCTCGTTCTAATGGTGACATTGAACTTTTATCCAAATTATTCAGCTCTTGAAGACTATCAGAGAATCCTTTAAATGCAGTGGGTATATCTCTACATAAACCATCTGAGATTTTGTCAAATGAACTTGGTGATGGTTTAGGTTTATCACCAAAAAAATCATTGTACCAATCATATAATGGTTCCATAATATCTTTTGGGATGCCAGTAAATGGATCAAAACTATTTAACCCGATATGATCTATCCAATTCACCGGATCGTTCAGCACATACCCGTAAAGATTGCTGTCGCCCCCTTTGAAGCCTATCGGGTCTTTCGCCGTCCATTTGCCGGTATAGGCGTCATATTCACGGAAGCCGAAGTGTGTCAGCTTCGTGTCGGGGTCGTAGAGCCCGCCGGCGAAACCGAACGGCACTCTAAGGCTTGGATCGGTGTCGTTAAGTATATTACCGAAACTGTCGTAAACGATCTCTTTAACGATATTGCCGTCTGCGTCGGTAACGGCCCTGAGGCTTACTGCCTGGTCGTAGTGAAGGTAGAATCTCCGGCCCGTGCCGTCTGTCATGCTTACGGGCATCCTGCCGTCTGCATACTCGAAGCGCCACACAAGGTTGTCATCTTTGTCATAGACCGCCAACAGGGTCGTGAGGTCTTCCCAGAGGTATCTCTCTACGATGGTGCCGTTGACCTCTTTGGCGATGCGGCGGTTGAGCGGGTCTGTGATGTAGTGTATTTCGGTACCGTCCGGCAGCGCGACATCCGTCAGTGCGCCCAGGGTGTCGATAATGGGGCGTGACCCCGTGATGAGTATGCTGCTATCGTGCTATCAATTCGTACTTGCCTTTAAAACCGGAATCGATTATAAAGTTTGCATCCTCCTGTATATCTTGATACTCATCTAAGTCAATATACTCTCTGCCAGAGGTCATGGAAAGAAGATATATTTTCAACAAGATATCTCTCCATATCTCACTGTCTAATTCAATAATAATTTTTTTTGATGGCATTACTTTGTTTAAAATTTTTCCATTGCACTTTGATATCAAAAAAATTTCTGATGGGTGCTCATCAACCTTGCACGGTAGACATATTTTATATCCATCGTTCTCGCCCAACAAGTGCAACATACATGCAAGTTTGAAAAAATCATTCTTATTCCCATACCAGTACAGGTTTGGTCCCGGTTCTCCGCAAACTCTTTCAATTGTGAAGTCTATATTAATCACCTGGAAAACTCCTTATGACAAGTTTAAAACGCACTCTTCAGGATAAATATCTTTCCAAGGTTTATTTTTCCCTTTAGGCTTATAATCCCAGTGAAATTTATCATGATACTTATCCGGTAAATGGGGCCTCCATTCTCCACCTTCTGAATCGTAAAGACTTTTTTCTCCTCTGTTTAATGGTTTCTGCCAACTCGGTGGCCCAGGTGTAACCGGCCCTTTTGCTGGTGGTTTTGGCCAAGTAGATGAGTCTTTCAGATCTATATTTTTGGATTGAATTTTGGGCCTCTTGTTTTTGGACCAAACCTTAGACCTCTCCAGCCCTGTGGAATTCTCATTGCCATAAACCCATCCGGATCCACCAGATTAACCGGATCGTTCAGCACATACCCGTAAAGATTGCTGTCGCCCCCTTCAAAGAGTATCGTATCAAGAGTATCAAGGGGCCTGACCCCATGATGCTCCGGAGGTGACAATAAAATCTACCTATCTGGTATATCCAAATGCATTTACTGCTTTGTCTATCAATTTATTTAACGGTTGACTTTCATCACTTTGATCGTATATAGATGTATCTTTGAAAAAATTCAATAGAATCCTCTTCAATTCATCTGGATGCTCCTTTTTATCAGATGCCTTTTCGACTTTGATTCTTTTGGTTCTTATCATTCCGAAAAATAATGGCCGATCTACACCTATCACCCTGAGGTTTAGAATATGCCCGTCTTTATCATATGCTTGATATTCTCCATTTTCTACATCTATCGGCTCCAAATACATTTGTGCATCATCGGGCGATTCGAATATGCTTACATCTCCATGTTCGGTTATTATGATAGGAGGTTTCATTAAAAATGATCCCAGAATGACTTATCTGTACTCTTTGTTTCCCATGGACGATGCCTACCTATTCCTTGCCCGGGCATTGTATTTCCAGTTTTTGAATCAATACCCCTTCTATGATAGTGTGGAAACTTACCAATAAGATGCCCGGTTCTGTTCCCAAACGGAGCCAATCGGAAATTGTTCCCGATTTTAAATTCATTTCCTGTTTTATACCAATTGCCTCCTACAAGACACAACCCCAACTCATTTTCCGGTGTCAGTCCTTCATAAATATCGTTTTCATTTTCCGGAGCATTTAAATAGGTGTCTGCCAAAATCAGGGCAATCGGAATGATCAAAAGCGGGTTTTCGCCACTCGGATCCACCAGATTCACCGGATCGTTCAGCACATACCCGTAAAAATTGCTGTCGCCCCCTTCAAAGAGTATCGGATCTTTTGATGTCCATTTGCCGGTATAGGCGTCATACTCCCTGTAGCCGAAGTGCGTCAGCTTCGTGTCGGGGTCGTAGAGCCCGCCGGCGAAACCGAACGGCACTCTGAAATCAGGATCGGTGTCGGTCACTATATTACCGAAACTGTCGTAAACGATCTCTTTAACGATATTGCCGTCTGCGTCGGTAACGGCCCTGAGGCTTCCTACCTGGTCGTAGTGAAGGTAGAATCTCCGGCCCATGCCGTCTGTCATGCTTACGGGCGTCCTGCTGTCTGCATACTCGAAGCGCCACACAAGGTTGTCATCTTTATCATAGAGTGCCAGCAGTGTCGTCAAATCAGACCAGAGATACTTTTCTAGCATAAAAGGGTCAGGCCCCTTGATACCTGCAAAAACGCATCTAAAGAAGTGAAGCATGTCAGTAGAAGTATAATTTAAAAGTAAAATTTACAGGGTTAAAGAGTTGAAAATAAATGGATTTAACACTAACCAAAACCCCGCAACCGGAAAAGCTCCGGTCGCAGTTTGAATCATTGCTTTAAAAAGAGGAAGCCTGCCGCTCTATCTGTATTCGTTATCTACAAGCTGGCAGAGTATGTGGCCTATGAGGATGTGCATCTCCTGTATACGTGCGGTGTCGTCCGAGGGGACTATGATGTTCAAGTCGCAGACGTCGTTCATTTTGCCGCCGCCTTTGCCGCTTAGGCCTATGACTCTGCAGCCCATCTCTTTGGCTTTTTGCATGGCGTAGACGACGTTGGCGCTGTTGCCGCTGGTGGAGATGCCGATGAGCAGGTCCCCTTTTTGCGCGAGCGCCTCTACCTGCCTTGAAAAGATATATTCGAAACCGTAGTCGTTGCCTATGGCCGTCAGGGCGGAGGTGTCGGTAGTCAGCGCGACGGCCGGAAGCCCTTTGCGCTCTATTTTGTAGCGGCCGGTAAGCTCGGCGGCTATGTGCTGCGCGTCGGCGGCGCTTCCGCCGTTTCCGCACAGAAGCACCTTGTTTCCGCCCTCTATCGTCTCCGTCATTATGACGCCCGCCGTATAGATGAAGTGCTGCAGCCCCTCTATGACGCTCTCGAGGGTCTGTTTGTGCGCTTCGAGCTCTTTTTCTATTACCGTCAGCATATCTTTACCTTAAAAGTAAAATCGGACGCCTACGTACCATCCGTCGTTGAAATTTTTTCTGCCGTTTTCATACTTGAGGTCTATGTTTCTGTACCCGCCGTAGAGTGAGGCGTTCGGGATTATCTGCGACTCGAGGCCTATGCGGTAGGCGCTGTAGCCGTTGCCGTCACCGAAAACAAGCGGGTCGGGAGCCGCGTAGAACGATGCGCTCAGGGTTACGGGCCACTCGATGGGAAGCTGATATTTCGCGCTGATCCCGAGCGGTACGGCAAAGTAGCTGTCTGCCGCCGAAGCCATTATTCCGATGCCCAGACGAAGCCTCGTAAAGCTTCCTACAGTACCGGTTGCGAGGTACCCGATCTCTCCCAGGTTTTTGCCCTGCGTGCTGCTCTCTCCGCTGTAGAGGTAGCGTGCATGCAGGTAGTTTCGGCTGCTTCTGCCGTCGTAGGAGAAGCCGTAGCCCGTCTGGTAGCTTCCAGCAACCTCTATGTCGTTCGAGTTCAGGTTTATCTCCGCGCTGTTTTGCGCCATGAGTGTCGTAGATACGATCAGTGCCGCCGCAATACTCTTTTTAATCACTCTTTCTCTCCTTCTTGTTAATGTTTTCTATAATTTTGGTGGTGCTTCTGCCGTCTACGAAGTCGACCAGCCTAACCTCTTTGGCTATGTCGCTGCCCACCACCTCTTTGCCTTCGTAGTCTCCACCTTTTACCAGAACGTCGGGCTCGACGATCTTGATGAGCTCATAGGGTGTATCTTCGTCGAATATCGTAACAAAATCGACCGCATCGAGAGCCGCCAGCAGGTAGGCCCTATCAAACTGCGGGTTTACCGGGCGGCTTTCGCCTTTGAGCCGCCTGACCGAAGAGTCGGAGTTCACACCCACTATGAGCACGTCGCCGAAACTCTTCGCCTTCTCGAGGTACTTTACGTGTCCTAAGTGAAGTATATCGAAACATCCGTTAGTAAAGACTATGCGTTTACCCTCGTTTTTGAGCCTTTTCAGACTCTCTTCGAGCTCGCTTCTATCTTTTATGCGGTGCTCCGTGGTGGAGTCGTGCAGGGTCGTTTCGTAGGCTATTATCTCATCCCATGAGGCCGTGGCGCTTCCGAGTTTGCCCACCACTACCGCCGCCGCAGCGTTGGCTATGCGGGCCGCTTCGTCTATGTCGCCGCCGCAGGCAAGGACAAAGCCAAGGGTCGAAAGCACCGTATCTCCGGCGCCCGTTACGTCGTAAACCTCTTTCGCCACTGTCGGAATCGTCCGCATCGTCTCGTCGAAGATCGCCATTCCCTCCTCCGAAAGCGTTATCATCGCCATATCGAGCCCAAGTTCGTTTTTGAGCTTGAAGCCCGCCTCTTCGAGCGCGGCTTTATCGACGATGGGTATACCCGTGGCTTCGCTCGCCTCTTTTCTGTTCGGCGTCACGAGTGTAGCGCCGCTGTACTTGGAGTAGTCGCGCCCTTTCGGGTCTACGAGCACCCTTACACCGCTTGCACGCGCCATCTTGATGATCTGCCGGGTCAGCCTCTCGCTGAGCACACCTTTGCCGTAGTCGGAAAGAAGTATGATGTCTGTCGTCAAAAGCTGCCGCTGCACGGATGATATGATCCTCTCTTCCGTCTCTTTCGTAATCTCCTGCCTGCTCTCGCTGTCGAAGCGTACCACCTGCTGCTGTGAAGCTATGACCCTGCTCTTTCTGGTAGTCTTTCTCTCCCTGTCGGCTATCAGCGCATCGGTCCCGACACCGAGAGCTCCGAGCATCTTCGAAAGACGCTTTCCATTCTCGTCTTCTCCTATGGCGGAGGCCACGCTCACATCCGCACCGAGGGCGATAAGATTGTTCACGACATTGCCCGCACCGCCGAGCACCTCGCTCTCGTTCTGCACATCTATAACCGGCACCGGAGCCTCGGGAGAGATACGCTCCGTCTTTCCCCAAAGATAGTGGTCTATCATCAAATCGCCGACAACAAGAACGGAAGGGCGGAGGGAGGCGTATTTACGCATGGGAAACCTCCGGTCGACGGTTATGGGTTTTAGGTTTTGGGTTTTGGGTTTTAGGTCTATTTATCATACGGCTGATACTTTCGATTGTATCGACTCTCTCTTTTCCTCGATTCATTTCAACATATTCGATCTTCATTCCGCTTTTTTCCATACTTCCAACTTCTCGCATTTCATCTCTACTCCCAATCAAAACCCAAAACCTACAACCTAAAACCTAAAACCTACAACCTAAAACCTAAAACCTACAACCTTCCACCATCGACTAATAACGAATAACTAACAACCAACAACTATCGATCTTCCTCAAAAACCCGCACAATCTCAGGAATATAGCGCTTTATCCCCTCTTCGAGCGTCACATCCGGCTCATACCCCAGAAACTCTCTTGTCGGTTCTATATCGGCCTGGGTGAAGAACTGGTATTGCCCTATGTAGGGGTTTGGAATATATTCGCACTCAAGATCTGTTCCAAGCTCTTTTTGGAGTATGTCCACAATCTCCTGAAAGCTTCTGGCCTTTCCGGTTCCTACGTTGTATACGCCGCTCTTTTTAGGGTCGCACGCTTTTATGTTGGCCTGGATCACATCGTCTATGTATATGAAGTCGCGCAGGATCTTGTCGGAGCCTTCGAATAGTTTCGGGTTTTTGCCGGCGAGTATCTGGTGGCCGAACTGAAGCACCATCGAGGCGGTTTTGTTTTTGAAAAACTCCCTCGGGCCGTATACGTTGAAGTAGCGAAGACCCACTATGGGGCGGTCGCTCTTTCTCATCCACTCGTATGCCAGGTTGTCCATCGCCAGTTTGCTGAAGCCGTAGATGTTCGCCGGATCTTCACGGCCCACGGTCTGTGGTGCCGGTGCGTTGCCGTATGTGGCGCCCGAGCTGGCATAGATCATCGCGGCGTCCATCCTCTTTGCCATCTGCAGAAGATCTTTGAAGGCGTTGAGGTTCGTATCTATCATGATCTTCTGGTCATACACCGTCGTGTCGCTGATGGCCGCTTCGTGAAATATGTAGTCGAAGCTGAAATCTTCGAGCCGTTCGAGATCCTCTCTTTTCGTGATGTCTCCGGATATTATCTCGCCCCTGAAGCCTTTGAGGTTCTTGTAGTGTCCGAAGCTTTTCAGGTTGCCGTTGTCGAAAGTCTCGCCCGTACGGAAGAGATCGAAAACGACCACCTTCGCCTCCGGATAGTTCTTCTCGAACCAGTGGGCGAGGTTGGAGCCGATGAAGCCTGCGCCACCGGTTATGAGTATGCTTTTGCCGTTAAAGTCCATGCAGTTCCTTTATATCGATTCTTCTGTTTCTCTCCGTAAGATAGGTGTGCCCCACACCTGCGCGCTTGGCCGCCTCTATGTCGCCCGGCTTGTCGCCTATCATCCACGAGGCTGCCATATCTATGCCGAATCTTTCCTGAGCCTCGCGAAACATTCCTGGCATCGGCTTGCGGCACTCGCACCCCTCGTCCGGTCTGTGCGGGCAGAAAAAGATATGTGAACGATCGATCACAATGCCTCTTTCACGCATCTTTCGCACCATCCACGAGGTGAGCTTTTCGAAATCTTCGCCGCTATAGTAGCCCCTGCCGATTCCCGACTGGTTCGTTACCACTATCGGGATGTAACCTCTCTTTTGCGCCTCGTATATGAGATCCAAAACACCATCTACAAACTCGAAATCTTCTATTTTGCCCACATAGCCGCGGTCTATGTTTATAACCCCGTCACGGTCGAGAAATAGTGCCTTTTTCATCTCTCAAGCAGCCATACAAGCGCCATTATCAGCACAATCAGTCCGGCCCATACGAGAAAACCGGGGAGCGCCGCACTGTTTATGACATGGCCGCCGGTGGGCATATATGCCGGTCCCACTCAAACTCCTCTCAATCGGGCATGACCCTTTTGTCTTCACGCTTCTCTTTTCGGGGGTGCTCTTTGGCCTCTTTGCGCTTCTGTTCCATCAAAATGGCGTCTTTGAGCTCCTCTTCACCGTCATAGAGAGCACCGTCGATGAATTTGTGGTGATCTTCGAACTGGCCGGTTCTGTGCCCCCACAAAAGCGCGAGCAGGCCGAGCGCACCCAGCAGCGTGGAGATGCCGAGCATCATTGCAAGGATTCCGGAACTCAACCCTCACCCTTTACGTAGTCTACCACCCTGCTCTCTACCGTAACATCTTTTATGAGCTCCACGACCTTAAGGTGCTCGGGGTGGACACGGTAGCTCTCAAGCCCCTCTTTGTCGTCGAAAACGGAGGTCAAAACGAGATCCATCGAGCGCTCCGAGTGCAGAAAATCTACACCGACCTCCATGGATCGAAGCGGCTCTATCTTTTCCACAAGAGCTTCGAGCATCGATTTGACCCGCCTTATATTCTCATCCCTGCCCTCTTCCGTGAACCGGAACATGACTATATGCACTACCATCAGACCGACTCCCTCCCGCAGTTACCGTACTCTAAAGAATCAGTGCTCATGGGTGGCGGCATACTCTGGAGTACAGAAGATCCCGCAGTGGCACTTGCCCTCTTCGGGAATCTCCTTTTCGATTGCGGGCTTGCAGGGGCAGAGGCGGTCATCAGCGCTTTTGTGGTTTCCGTTCTCATCCTCTATAACCATGAAACAGGGACACCATCTTTTTCCGTAAAGCATCTTGTTGCGCGCAAGCCCCATCGTGACACCCTCGTTCACCTCTTCGTTGGGGTTGTATACCCATCCGAACTGCTTGCACACCTTGTCGGTAAACTTTTTGGTCTTCTCCAACTCCGCCAGGAACTCATCGGAACTCATATCTACATACTGCATATCTACCCTTATATTGTGATGTTACGCAAATTACAGGCAAAGCCCGCAATTTGGCAGGGGTGAGCGGCCCTATAACCCCCTGAAGCTTCGAAATCTCAGATTTCGAGACGATTTTACGCTTTCTGCGTAAGACATT
>JALSXE010000395.1:0-8829 GCA_027072755.1 Campylobacterales bacterium
TCTATGCTCCAGTCACTTCAGGGATGTAGTCTGGTAGAGTTTCATCAGTTTGATGTAGAAATCCTCTTCGTTCTGGTTCTCCAGCAGCCCGGAGCCCGGCATCAGATCGTAGTAGATCTTTTCGAGGTTTTCGAAACGCCCGGGGAAGAGATGGGCCAGAATCATAGCCGAGAGCTCTTTGCGAATCAGGACCGCCGGCGGCAGCAGACCCTTTTTGAGCAGTTCCAGAATGGAGTCGGCGTGGTAGGAGATGTGGTGGTGCTCTCCGTGCGGGCAGGTCCGGCTGCTCACGAGCGTGCGGCAGATGTCGCAGTAGGCATATTCGGGAGCAGTGTGAATCTCTATCGAGAATCCCTTTATATGGTCGAATACCGACTGTATGCGGTTCTTGTCGTAAAAAGAGCCGAGCCCCGCATGGTTTTGGCCTATCACGAGCTCGTCGCACCCGTAGTTTTGGGCCACGAGCGCATCGAGAATCACCTCGTTGTAGCCGGCGAATATGTATGTGTACTCCAGCGGTACGATAATAACCCTGTTTGCCGGAAGGTAGTTTTTTACGAAATACTCCATCGATCGGTAGCGCAGTTCGTAAGGGAGCGTGCCGTCCTCCCTGTAGGGCTTGAATAGGAAGATTACGACGAGATCGGAGCGATCCAGCGTGGTTCTAATGAGCCTCTCGTGCGCCCTGTGAAGAGGGCGCGCCGCCATCATAAGGGCACTCGTCTGTTTGGCGCCTATACGGTTTTTAGCCGTCGCTATCTGCTCTTTGATCTTCCCCGGATCGGGATACTCCACACGGTACCTGCCGCTTATTGCGTAGCGTCCGAGACGCTTCATTGTGGCCTGTACCCCGGGATGAGACTCGTTTTGGGTTCCGTAAATCTCCTGAACCCTCGCCTGTGGGTCGATCTCGAAGACCTCTTTTGTCTCTATCCAGCCTACGACCTTACCGTCGACGATGAGATCCGCCTTCTCTTTGGGCTTCAAAGATTTCAGAATCTCTTCGTTGCGTTTTCCTTTGGGGGCCAGTATGAACGGAAAAGGGAAGCTGTGCCCTTTGTAGAGTTTGGTGCGATTGACCTCTCTGGCGGTCTCGCTGTCCATCAAGCCGTCGACAGGCTTGAGCAGTCCCTCCTGCACAAGAGCAAGCGTAGAGAGTGCTTCATGGTCTATGTATATAGCTTTTTTGTCCAAAATATATCCTTTTTGCATGGCCGGTGCATCGGTGCTATAGGAGTTCCGGCAGCTATGTCGCAATCGACAGCTTCTACTTCTTTTTGAAGATTCCGTACTTTTTTCTCTTCTCCCAGAGAGATTTTCGTGAAATTCCAAGCTTCTTGCTGAGCTCGGTATCGGGAAACTTGCTCTGGTATATATGTATAATGAACTTTACATAGTCGTCTATCGTCAATATCTCGGTGCGGTCGAAAATCTTGTGTTCGCTGATCATCTCTATCGACTCCAGACCCTCCTCTTCGAAGCTCTCTGTAGTGGAGCTGATTACATCTCTCCCCTCCACAGCAGATAGAAAAGCTTTGCGTTCACTCTTTTTGAGTGTCTGGAATTCGGGCATATAGACAATAGACTCATCTTCTATTCTATTGAATTTCTCCATCCACGAAGAGTCGCTTAACGGCACGTATTTCAGCGGCCTTTTAAGCTCTTTGGCCAGCGCGAACGCGAATGCGTCGGCCTGTTTCTGATAGTTTGTCTTTATCATGACGGGAAGCCTGCACCTGATTTCCGAAGGCAGGCGGACATTTTTCATCTGGTGCGCCATATACTCTTCGTAAAGTTCACACTCCTGCTTCAGCCGCCTGTAGTCATGAAAGTGATTTATCTTTCTTATCAGTTCCTCTATCATGAATGGCTTTTGTATATAGTCCTGGGCGCCCGACTTCAAAGGATCGGTTACAGTGTCGTTGCTGATATACGATACCATAAGGAGGATAATCTCGTTTTTGAATCTGTTTATTATCGGGTAGAAATCCTGCCCCGATAGATTGGTAGACAGAAGTATCACGTCGTAGCGTCTCTTCTGGGCCAGTGCGTCGTTGACCGTCGCGAAAATATCGCATTCGTGTCCGAAGTCGACCAGCTTGCCCGCAATGCTCTGCGCAAGATAGATTTCATCTTCGACGATCAATATTCTCATTGTTCGGTCCAGTCGTGAAATTTCAGGGTGGCGGTCGCCGAAACTGCAACCCCCTCTTTGCGCCCGACAAAACCGAGCCCCTCAGTAGTAGTGGCCTTTACATTCACAAAGCGGGACTCTATGCTAAGAAGAGAGGCCAGCTTATCTCTCATGCGCTCTTTGTAGGGGGAGAGTTTCGGTGCCTGCGCGGCGATCGTCAAATCGGCATGGACGATATCGAAACCGCAGCGGCGGATTTTTTTAACCACCTCTTCAAGCAGCTTGCCTGAGTCGGCTCCCTCGTAGAAGGGGTCCGTATCGGGGAAGAGCTCTCCTATGTCACCCATGCCCGCGGCTCCAAGCAGGGCGTCTATCAGCGCGTGTATCGCCACATCTCCGTCGGAGTGGGCCCTGAAGCCGTAGTCTACATCGATCTTTACGCCGCAGAGCACCATCTCCCTGCCTCTCTCGAAGGCGTGAACATCGTAGCCGCTGCCGGTAAAAGAGAGATTCGTGTCGGGTCCTTTTCCCTCGAGGCACGGAAGGTGTCTCAAATCTTTCAAAAAGGTGAGCTTGTGCAGGGAATCGTCGCCCTCTACGAAAACCACCCTTCCGCCGCTATCGTATACGGCACTGCTCTCATCGGTATAGATCTTTCCCGTCCTCAGGGCGGATCTTAGCTTGTCGGTACGGCTTAGCTGCGGTGTCTGTATGCGTAGAAACTTCTCTCTGTCGGCGGGCCGTTCTTCGTAGTAGACCGTATCGCTGACCTTTACGGCCGGAACAGCGGAGTCGGCACCCTCGATCGCCTCCAGGAGCTTCAGGCAGATATCCCTCCCCACGCACGCTCTGGCTACGTCACTTACCAGGACAAGTTCGGTATCCACCTTTTCGAGCGCGTTGAGAAGGGACTCCTGGCGCGATCTGCCGCCGCTTGTGAAGCAGTAGTCGCCGAAACGGCGCATATATCCTATCTCTTCCGGATGTGACGCTATGACTATTTTTGAAAATAGTCCCATCTCTTCGAAATTTTGTACCACCTTCAACCACAGGGGGTCGCACCCTATGCGCAGCCACTGTTTTTTCACATCGTGTTTAAAACGTGTCGCTTCTCCGGCTGCGAGGAGGATCAGCGTTAAATCAGACAATTTTTCTCCTAAAAGCCGCTTTGGTGTTACGAAAGTATACACAAGAAAAGCTTGCTTTTATCTTTTTTGTGATAATTTTTGGGTGATCAGTCACCGTGGAGTGATACTCGGTTTAAGAAGGATATTTATGAGAAAAGAGTGGATAGAGAAGAGAAAAAACGACACCGTAAGAACACAGATGTATTATGCGAAACGCGGCATAATTACGGAAGAGATGGAGTATGTTGCGGGAGTGGAGAGACTCGATCCCGAGTTCGTGCGCAGTGAAGTGGCGCGCGGCAGGATGATCATACCCGCAAACATAAACCACACGCAGCTCAAACCGATGGCGATCGGGATGGGCGCTACATGCAAGATAAACGCCAATATAGGATCCTCCGCCGTGGCCAGTGACGCCGCCGGAGAGGTCGAAAAGGTGAAGGTGTGCCAGAAGTACGGAGCCGATACGATTATGGATCTCTCTACCGGCGGCGATCTCGATATGATTCGACAGGAGGTCATCAAACACGCCGATGTTCCCATAGGTACCGTTCCGATGTATCAGATTCTTCACGACTGCAACAACAAGATAGAGGATCTGACGATCGACGCGATGCTGGAGGTGATAGAGCGGCAGGCGCAACAGGGTGTGAGTTACTTTACGATACACGCGGGCTTCCTGCTCCGATCCATGCCGTTGATCGCAAAACGGAAAATGGGTATAGTAAGCCGCGGAGGTAGCCTGATGGCGGCCTGGATGATGCACTACCATAAAGAGAACCCTTTCTATACGGCCTACGACGACATACTCGACATTTGCCGTAGATACGATGTCTCCCTTTCGCTCGGAGACAGTCTGCGTCCCGGTTGCCTTTACGACGCCAGCGACGAGGCGCAGCTCGGTGAACTCAAGGTTCTCGGAGAGCTGACGCTTCGGGCATGGGAGAAAGATGTGCAGGTGATGATAGAGGGGCCCGGTCATGTTCCGCTCAACCAGATAGAGCGAAACATGAAGCTCGAGCGTGAGTATTGTCACGAGGCTCCGTTTTATATACTGGGCCCGCTGGTTACGGACATCGCCGCCGGGTATGACCATATAAGTTCCGCCATCGGTGCGGCTGTAGGCGGATGGCACGGTGCCAGCATGCTCTGTTACGTAACACCGAAAGAGCACCTGGGCCTTCCCAACGCCGACGATGTCAGAGAGGGAATAATCGCCTACAAGATCGCCGCGCATGCGGCCGATATAGCAAGAGGCAGAAAGGGAGCGCGCGACATAGACGACGCGATGAGCGACGCGAGATACGCATTCGACTGGAACAGGCAGTTCGAACTGGCTCTCGACCCCGATAGGGCCAGAGAGTACCACGACGAAACCCTGCCTCAAGATGTCTTCAAAGAGGCGGAGTTCTGCTCAATGTGCGGACCGAAATTCTGCAGCTACAAGATCAGCCAGGATCTTATAGAAGGAAATGTCGATGTCTCGTCGTTCGATACGGCGGCGAGCTGACACTGAAGCCGTATAAACAATGAAACTTCAGGGGGTCGCAAGAAATCTAACCCCCTGCCGAATTACGGGCGCGGCCCGGAATTTGCGTAACATCGGTTATAAAAATAAAACTTCAAAAAGGAATAGTAAATGACAGAGAGTCAGGTAAAAGAGGTATTGTCTACGGTAACATATCCGGGGTTTACGAAAGATATCGTAACCTTCGGATTTGTTAAAGGCATCGAGATAGACGGCGGCCGTGTAGCCGTAACGGTAGAGATAACTTCGAGTGCGCCTGAGGTAAAAAAGGCCCTCGAAGATGAGATAAAGACGAAGCTCGAGATGGCGGGCGCGTCGGAGGTGATTCCGATGATAATCCAGCCCAGGATGCCGAGAGAGACCTCAAGCCACGGCAAGAACATCGCACCGCAGGTTAAGAACTTCGTGATGGTCAGCTCCGGTAAAGGCGGTGTGGGTAAATCCACAACATCCGTGAACCTCGCGATCGCGCTTGCGATGGAGGGTAAAAAGGTGGGGCTTCTGGATGCGGATATATACGGCCCCAACGTTCCCCGTATGATGGGCATAGAGGATCTTCGTCCGGAAGTTGTCGGCAACAAAGTGAAGCCGATCAACGCCTACGGCGTGGAGGTGATGAGTATGGGTGTTCTGATGGAGGAGGGGCAGTCTCTCATCTGGCGCGGCGCTATGATAATGAAAGCCATCGAGCAGTTCCTGCGCGACATTCTTTGGAGCGATCTTGACGTGCTTGTCATAGATATGCCGCCCGGAACCGGCGATGCGCAGCTTACACTCGCTCAAAGCGTTCCCGTAACGGCGGGAATCACCGTAACGACTCCGCAAAAGGTTTCGCTCGACGACTCCAGAAGGAGTCTCGACATGTTCAAAAAACTCAACATCCCGATCGCGGGGGTCGTAGAGAACATGAGCGGCTTTATATGCCCCAGCTGCGGAACCGAGAGCGACATTTTCGGACGCGGAACGGCAGCCGCGGTAGCTGCCGAGTACGACAGCAAGCTTTTGGCGCAGATTCCGATAGAACCCGCCGTACGCGAAGGCGGTGACGAGGGCAAACCGATCACCTACCACTACCCGGAGAGCGAAACGGCTAAACGATATATGAAAGCTGCCGAAGAGCTCTGGGCGACAATCGAGCAGATAAACGAAGAGGGAGGGGTGAGCAACGAAGCTATACAGCCTACCACGCCTCCGGGTGTTTCGGCCTGTTCTACGGGTGGACACGGCGGCGGTTGCGGACACTAAACCCTGCTCTTTGCGAGTGCGGCTCTGTCGGGGCCGCACTGAAGCTTCTCTTTTATATTCCGCATATCATAGGATTACTCTGTCAGCTCTTTCATTATTTTCTCTTTGTTGATACAGAATTTGCCGTTCTTTTCGATCAGGAAGAAGTCGTTCACCCGCTCTTTGCGTGTGGTTATGACCGCGGAGGCTATATCTATGCCGAGCATGTCGAAGTAGTGGGCCACATAGGCCATGAGTCCGCGCTGGTTTGAGGTCTTTATCTGCATAGTGGCGTAGCTTTTTGAGTGCTCGCAGTTGATCTTGATCTCTTTCGGCTGAATCTTCGGTTTTGTCAGTTTGATGCTTTTGCTCATATCGAACGAGTCGTGAACTATCGCTTCGACCGTCGGGAACTCCTCTATGCCTACCGTATCGTTGAACTCGAGGACGAAATATTTGACACCGTCGAAGAGCTTGAATATCTCCATGCCGACCAGCTCCAAGTGGCTAAGCTTGCCGAGCAGGTAGCCCAGGTTTATCGGCACTTTTCTGAAAATCTCAATCTTGAGCGCCTGCTTCGACTCTATCTTCATCGAATAATCATCCACATCGCGCGCCTGCATCGCGATATCTACTATCTCTTTTGCGGTATGTTTTATGAAGAAGAGATTCGATTCGATCGATAGAATCTTTTTCTGCAGAGATCTCGGAAGCTTCTTGAACTCATCTATCTTTTTGAGAGCCTGTTCGCGTCTGAGTCTCTTTGCCGTCTCGTCGATGATATAGGGCTTCTCCAATATTTCGGAGGCGGCGAAGTAGAGGGTTTTGAGCATTCTGTCTGTAAATGCGTTGTAGATCCCTTCGCCGACGGCCCTTACATCGCAGTATGTCAGAATGAAGAGCATATCCAGTAGTCTCTGCCTGTTTAGAGGGGCCGCGAATCTCGATACGGTCGACTCGTCGTAGATATCCTCGTTGTGTATCGTTTTAGTCATTCTGGTGTGGTATCTGATGAGCAGGGCGCCCTCTTTTACGAGCTCTTCCTCAAAGCCGAGTTTCTTGGCGTAGACCTTGAACAGGTCGGCACCAACCTCATGGTGGTCGCGTATGCGTCCTTTCCCGGCGTCATGAAGCAGCGCTACCAGTTTCAGCATCGCTTTGGTATCGCGATCGAGTTTTTCGAAAAGAGGCTTGAGTATCTCGTGGGAGAGCATATCGATCTGTTCGAGTGTCTTAATGGAGTGTATGTCGACCGGATAGTGGTGGTAGCCGTCGAACTGCGGCAGGTGCATCACCCGCTTCATCGGAGGTATCGTCTGCGCCAGTTTGCCGCTTTTGTAAAGTGCCGCTACGACTCCTGCACTATATGGAAGGTAGAAGATCTGGCGGATTGCCGCTATGAGCTGCTTACCTTTAGTCTTCGGAATCTCGGTCAGGTCTATCAGATGGCAAAACGACGCGTCGGCGACCAGGGGGTATTTTTGCCCCTCTCTGAGCATCAGCTTCAGGTAGTATAGAAATGTTTTCGGCTTCATCTCCCTGCGGGCGTAGAGAGTATCCTGACACCTGAATATTCCGCTTTCGATAAATTCGCTTCTAAGAATCGGCAGGTTGTCCTCTCTATAGAGGTACGGTTTTGCCAGAAGTCCCGTCCAGTAGGAGCTCTTCTTTCTTATCGTGTCGAGTGAGTGGAATGTTCTGGTTACAAGCTCTCTTTGCGCTTTTTTGGGGTTTGAGGTGTCTATTCCAAGAAGCGCCGAGACTCCCGGTACGTGTTCGAGGCGCAGGGTGTCCTCTTTCTTGCCCGCACTAAGATGGAGTGCGGCCCGTACCCGGAAAATGAACTCGAGCGCCGTCCTGTATTCTGCATAGTCGCTCTCGTCTATTACGCTTCCTACAAGCTCTTTTAATCTAAATACACCGTGGCGCACCGCCGCTATCCAGAATACGAGGTTTGCATCCCTCATCCCGCCGATCCCCTCTTTTATGTTGGGCTCCATCGATATCGGGAACTTCTCGTGTCTGCTCTGCGATTCGGCCAGCTTGGCCAAAACGTAGCTCTTCGGGTCGTCAAGACGTATATAACGAAGCTGGCGCTGCGTCTGCATCCAGACGAAGTTCGAGCCTATAATGAACCTCGATTCGATAAGTGCGGTCTTTATCGTAATATCGGTTCTTGCCACATCGGGCAGCTCCGAGACTTCATGAACCCTGTGGCCAAGCTGGAACCCGGCATCCCACGCGATATAGAGAATCTTCTCTATTATCTCTTTTACGTTGTATCCGGGCGTCTCTTTGTATACGATCATCAGGTCGATATCGCTATGTACGCACAACTGCTCCCTTCCGTAGCTTCCCAGCGCCACCAGAGCGATGGGCACGGAGTTTCTCATGGGCTGGAACTCCCGGAACATTTTGCGCAGTACGACCTTGTAAATAATAGAGAGGAAGCTGTCTATTTTGCGGGTATGGTGGACCAAAAAGGCCTTTCCCTGTGTCTCCTTGAATATCTCTTCCAGATTTTGAAGATACTCTCCGACAGCCTGCTTGAGCAGCTTCGATATCTGAAAATCGGGCGCCTCTTTATCGAGTAGAGACTCTATTTCCGCATTGAGATCCATCGACGTTATAACCTTTCTCTTTTTGGGTATAATAGCGAAAATTTTCACCCGGGGTTGATGAATGGATGTAGCCGAAAAAGTGCGCAGCGGTCAGAGAATAGGTATGAAAGAGGCGCTGGAGCTTTATGAACTCGACCTTTTTACACTCGGGCGGCTGGCGGACGAGAAGCGCAAAAAGCTACACGGAAAGAAGAC
>JALSXE010000396.1:0-1453 GCA_027072755.1 Campylobacterales bacterium
GGCATTGAGTGTTACACCATGTGGCGCGAATGGAAAAGGCGTCGCCCGGAGGCGACGCCCGTTGTTCTGTGTTCCGGGATGCCCCGGCAGTGCCTCAGGCGGAGGGCTTGAAGCCCGTGGAGTGCTCGACGAGCGGCACCCACTCCACCTTCTTCATCTCCCACTCGCCCGACTCGGGGTTGTAACGGGAGTTGACGAAGCAGTGCCAGTTCTCCTCGTCCAGGCCGGGGTAGTCGGCACGATAGTAGAAGCCCGGATAGCGCGTCTCCTCGCGGAAGAGGATGTGGCGCAGGTGAGCCTCGGCGGCCCAAACGCGGTGGTAGTTCTCCCAGGCCCTCAGCAGCTCGTGCAGGTCCTTGGCGCGCATCTTGACCGCGTCTTCCTTGAGCATGGTCAGATACTTCAGACCTTCCTCGAGCAGCGTCTTGTTGGTCTGGTAGTAGGTCGCCACACCAGCCACGTACTCGTCCATGATCTTCTGCAGACGCATCTGGAACATGCGCGGCGTGATGTAGTTCGGGTTGATGTCGATCGCCGTGGTCTTGTCCTTGTGCTCCAGGAAGTTGCGCACCGGACGGTAGATCAGCTCCACGAGCTCGTCGGTGGTCTCCTTGAAGCTCGGCTTGAAGTCCTTGTGATCGCGCACGAAGCGGACCATGGACTTGCCGGCGATGCGGCCCTCGGCGTGGGAGCCGGAGGAGAACTTGTGGCCGGAAGCGCCGACACCGTCACCGGCGGTGAAGAGGCCCTTCACCGTGGTCATGCGGTTGTAACCCCAGTGATAGTGATCGGGCTGACCGTTCAGGTCGGCCGGACCGGAGGCCCAGATGCCCGAGCAGCCGGAGTGGGAACCGAGCAGGTAGGGCTCGGTCGGCATCAGCTCGGACTTGTCCTTCTCCGGACGGATGTTCAGGCACGCCCACAGGGAGGCCTGACCGATGCACATGTCGAGGAAGTCCTCCCAAGCCTCGGCCTCGAGGTGGGCCACCTCCTTCGGCGTCAGGGTCTCGGAGAGCTCCTTCAGGGCGGTCGGGGTGTCCATGTAGATCGGGCCGCGACCGTCCTTCATCTCCTTCAGCATGGCGTGGTTGCGCAGGCAGGTCGGCACCACCGCAGCCTCGTCATACGGGGAGAAGTCCTTCAGCATGTCGGCGTTCTTGACGATGTAGTCCTCGCCGAAGCCGTTCTGGGCCTTGGACTTGAAGAGCAGGAACCAAGCGCCCACCGGGCCGTAGCCGTCCTTGAAGCGGGTCGGCACGAAGCGGTTCTCCATCATGGTCAGCTCGGCGCCGACCTCGGCGGCCATGGCGTAGGTGGAGCCGGCGTTCCACACCGGGTACCACACGCGGCCCATGCCTTCACCCGTGGTGCGCGGACGGAAGATGTTCACCGCGCCGCCGCACACGTTCAGGATGGCGTTGGCCTTGAAGATGTAGAGCTTGTGCTCGCGGTT
>JALSXE010000396.1:1463-2245 GCA_027072755.1 Campylobacterales bacterium
TGATGATGAAGACGCGCTCGTAGATGTTCTCCATCCCCAGCGCCTTCTTGGCGGCCTCGGCGACGATCACCTTGTAGGACTCGCCGTTGATCATGATCTGCCAGCGGCCGGAACGCACGGGCTTGCCGCCGTCCTTGAGCATCTTGCCGCCCTTCTTCTGCCAGGTGGCGCCGTCGACGCGGGTGCCGTCGTCCAGCGTCTTCCAGATCGGCAGGCCCCACTCCTCGAACAGGTGCACGGAGTCGTCCACGTGACGGCCCACGTCGTACACCAGGTCGTCGCGGGTGATGCCCATCAGGTCGGCGTGAACCATGCGGACGTAGTCCTCGATGTCGTTCTCGCCGATGTAGGTGTTGATGGCGGACAGACCCTGGGCCACGGCGCCGGAGCGGTCCATGGCGGCCTTGTCCACCAGGGTGATCTTCACGTCGTCGCCGGCCCAGCGCTTGGCCTCGTAGGCGGCGCCGCAGGCGGCCATGCCGCCGCCGACGATCAGGATGTCGGTTTCGATCTCGACAATTTCGGGATTGCCGAAGCTGGGTTCACTCATAGTCTGTTTCCCTCATGCAAACAGTTGCGTTCTTCCCTGTGACATGGAGTCGCCGCCTTCGCGGAGAGCGGCCCTCCCGTCGATGTTGCGGGGTGTCCCCCTGACCGAAAGCCTCAGCCCTTCAGCGCCGGGTTGACGTTCGGCAGCTCGCTCTCGGTGGACAGCGGCTCGCTGTCCAGCCGCTCGGCCGCCTCCTGGCCCACCTCCTGCTGCGGCGCGGCCGGCCCCTGGT
>JALSXE010000397.1:0-2230 GCA_027072755.1 Campylobacterales bacterium
CTTCAAAGATGCTATCCCGTCGACACCCTCGATGCTACCTGCAAGCGTAATGATGTCCGAGACCGCCGGCGCCTCGGAAAACTCCCACCCCTTCGACTCTCCACCTCCTTCGAGAGGATGGAGAAAACTATCTATCGCTTTTGTTAGCCCATGCCTGATACTGGCGGCCAGACTCCAATCCCCGGTAAAGAGTTCAATATCGACATCGACCGGAACGTAGAGGGGAGGAGAGACATCTATTCGGGCTGTGGCTGGAGCGTGTGAACCGATATACTCCTCTATCCTCTTTATCAGCTTCAGGCTCGGCACCGGTTTCGCCTCGCTGCCGTATGGAAGGATGAAAAGATCGACCCTTCCGCCGCCGGGCACCACTTCGACTTTTGCGACATCGCTCGACGACTCGGTCACCAGTGCGGCGTAATCTTCTCTTCTGACCGCCCGGTAACGGTGTTTTATCCGCAGCGGCCCCGTACGTATAAGCGACTCGAGACTCTGAGCGTCGGCGCCCCCTTCAGCGGGAACGGGATTGTACACTTTATCGATATATGAAATGGTTTCGGCCAGCTTCGTTATTTTGCCGGCGCTTACATTGCCCGCCGAACCTCCGCCGTACCGGTACGATGCGGTGATACCGTTTTTCGATATGGGCGGAATCATGCCGTGAACACCGTCTCCGAACAGAATCTCTCCGGTGTAGCTGTCGAAGCTGTAGCACCTCGCATCCGCTTCGACGAGGTCGAGATCTTCTACAGGCTCCCATAGAACACGGTAACCTTCGCCGAAACTATCCTCCACCCACGATCCGCTTGCGGGCCGCTTCGGTTCGAGCACCCACACCTGCTGTTCGAAAGCCGGAGTGTGTGCAAGGGTGAAGCGCTGGGAAGCGCTCCCGTCGCTCGACCCGAGGATCTCGTTTTTAACACTTATAGACTGCGTGACCGGAACGCAGTTTAGATATATCCCCTCCACTTCTACGTTTTTCGCTTCCAAAGGAAACTCTATCTTGAGCCAGTAGAGCTCTTTTCCAAAATGTTTCCGTTTACACTGCGCCGGAGGGGCTATGAACTGAACGTAACCTCTCTGCACAAAACCGTTGGTGCCGTCCTCTACGGGGAGAGGACTCCACCCCTCCGCGCTCGAGTAGGACCACTCCAAAACGCGTTTAGGCACATCCGCAGCCTCTTTGGGCATGAAAAAGAGAGATATGGCGCCTGCTTCTTCAAACGGTGCGTCAAAGCCAACATATACGGCTTTTTCAGCCGCCACAACCGAATACGGCTCTCTCCAGCCTCCCGATGCGACAAGATCCTCGAACGAACCGTGCGCTTCACGAAAAAGGTAGTGAGGGCGTCTCGAAAACTCCTTTACGTAGATATCTATAGTGTCGAAAACGGGGATCGAAAAGGAGACTCCGGCAACTCCATCCGTGCAGGTGTAGCTCCCCCCGACCAGCCGGCATCTTATCCAGAGGTTTTTGTCGCCGTTTACAGACGTTTCGGCGATATCGAAAGGGATCTTGAAACTCAGGTCGCACTCCCTCTCCGCCTTCAGACCCAGCGTCCCGTACTGCACTACCCGCAGAGGTTTCCATGACGATCCGTTGAAGTACTCCAGCGTCACGATACCTGTACCGAACTTCACACTCCCGTCCGCATCTACGACAATATCGGAGCCGACGAAGTCGATACCCGCCACGGCTCCGCGCTTCGAGAAGGCTTCCGATGAGGCTATGTAGAAACTGTCGTTGCGCTGCGGGAGGCGGCCGAACGGGTAGATCGTTCTGTATGGGTCTATAGCCACATCGTTATGGTAGAGGGCATCTACACCCGAGCGGCTCTTGAAGCTGACTGCATAGTCCGAAATTCTCTCTACCGCACCGTCGAGTTTCGCCCTAATCCAGTAGCTCTCTATATCCGCTATCTTCCTCTTTACCGTGGCTGTATTTCCTCTCTTGTTCAGGTCGTTTCCGGCAGATATGAAAGGCTTCCACTCAGGCTCCGGATCTCCGGGGGCCTCGCCCCAGTACTCCCACTTCACCGCACCCCTGAATGGAACAATATACTCCAGATAGGCATCGGTGTCACCGGCGAAGCGGTGTATGCGGAAGAGCTCGTCATCTCCGAAGTAGATATACTGGGAGGCCGCCTCGCCCTCTTCAAAGAGAGTCGCACCTTTTTTCGACAGCAGAGATTCCGCGACATCCGTCACCTCGTTTCGTACGGGGTTGACA
>JALSXE010000398.1:0-2219 GCA_027072755.1 Campylobacterales bacterium
CTCTTTTTTTGCAGCTACGGTTTCATGGCCGGCTTTTTCTAACAGTGCCTTGGCCTGAGCAAGTTGATCCGGTAGATCGACAGGATCGAGAACGGCTACCGTTTCACCTTTTTTGACCCACTCCCCCTGATCCTTTAAAATTTGTATAACCTTACCGCCTGTATTCGATGCGACAGGACGAATAGTTTTGGAACTGACTGTTCCGATGCCGTAAACCGTTAAAGATAGTTCGCCTTTTTTTGCCGTAACACTCTTGTATGTCGCTTTGGGAATGTAAACTTTGGTATAAAAAAGCGTAGCAGCCGCCACCAAAACAAGAGCTGCTATAGCCCACTTCAACCATCTATTTACCATTGAGATACTCCAATCTGTAGAGTTGTTCAAGTCTTGTATAATAAGTGTTTAGAAGACCAAGTTTAGCATCCAACCAGACCGCTTCCGAATCGAGAACCTCCATATATGTGGCCAACCCCTGTTCGTAACGTGCTTCAATCAAAGACTTGGTCTCTTCGGCCGAGTGCAACTGGGAACGACGCGCATCTATCCTCTTCCGAACCTCGCTTAGATCAGCCAAAAGAGAACGAACCTCCTTATCGACGGACCGTTTCTTGGATTCTCTCCCCTCTGCCGAAACCATCTCTTCGATTCTGCTCTGCTGAGCTTGAGCACTAAGGCGTCCGCCACTGTAAATAGGTGCACTGTAACGAATACCTATCACGGTAGAGTCGTAACTAGACAGAGTATCGAAATGGCTCGCTTCCGCCACCAGGTCAATCGATCCGAAACGCTCTACCCGTTTGGAACGGTACGACTCATAGGATGCTTCCCGACTCTTTTGAGCTATTTTAATCTGCAGGTTATTTGCAACCACTTTATCCGGATCGCTATTTTCAGGCTGCCCCTCTGAGCCGTTCAATCTCCACTCCTCAAACCTTGTATCTTCGGCGATCCGTTCACCGATATACTCTTCGAGCGTAATTCGTGCCTTTTTGTAGTCTGCCTGAGCAAGGGCAAGGGCATCTTCGGCCTGACGAACCGAAGTTAAGAAACGGCTCTCGTCAGCCCTTGTCTTCAATCCCTGTTTCACAAGTGCTCTGGCTTGTTCATAGAGAGCTTTTTTTGCTTCAAGATCTTTCCTGCGGGCATCAAGAGCCGCCTCTTGAACCAGTATCTGCGCATACGCCACCCGTATACGGTAGCGCATAAGCGCCTTGACCTCTTCAAGTGAAAGACGGGAAACTTCATGACGAATTTTAGCCGATTGTATGGAGTGGGAGGATTTCGAGAAGTCATAGAGCTTTTGACTTGCGCTGATTCCGACGCTCCACCCGTCACTATCGATAGTATTGAACTCTCCGTTGAGTGGAATGACATATGTACGTTGGGGGTCATATTCGGCATATATGGATACCTTTGGAAGCAAAGCCCCCCTCTCCATTTTCACCCCTTCATTCTGCTGTTGGACTTTAAGCATAAAGGTACGTACATCGGGATGGGTAGCCAAAGCTTTGTCGATACATGTATCCAGACTCAAAAGTTCAGCCTGTAGACCTATGACAGCGGCTATGATCAGCATCGTAATTTTTTTCATACCGATACTTTAACACATAAGGCTGAACGAAATGTGAACGTCTACGGGAAATCGGTTTTTCGGAGTACCGTTACCCACATCGCCGCCACAGGTCCAATCTACAAATAACCGGGAGGGCTTTTCGTCGTTTGTAGTTTAAAACCATTTAGTCACCAGTCGATAGTCGATAGAAGGCTGCGCAGCAGCCATCCTCAACCATTAATTTTTCGTTTTTCACTTTTCACTAAAAAAGTAGTTACCTGAGGAGGTTCATTATCGCATTCCTCTTCCCATTCCCATACCCGTACCGTGCCCTTTTCCTTTGCAGTTGCATTGCATTTTGGAGGCTTGTTCCAAGATATAATCAGCAAGAATGGACAGCTCTTTTTGTGAAAGATTTTTAAATGCAGGCATTGCACTGTTTGCACACATAGGGTATTTCCCTTTCGAGCCGTTTTTAATTGAGTTCATAATGACAGTTTTTGCATTGGAGCCTTCAAAACGCTTATTTTTCTTTCCTATACCGACAAAGGCAGGAGCAGATTTTTTGTTGGCAACTGCGTGACAGGCTAGACATCCGTTTTTTTCCATAATCTCTTGAGCGGTTTGCGCAAAAACAATACCGCTTAACACCAGTATCATAATAAAT
>JALSXE010000399.1:0-2218 GCA_027072755.1 Campylobacterales bacterium
GGGATATCTAAGAAGATATCTCTTCTGCTCTTTCGAAATATTCTGGTCGACCAACGAGAGCTCGAAAGCCGCACTTTTGCTGTTTTCGAGCTCGGTTTCAAGCGCAAGACCGGCGTTTGCTACGGCCGAAGCGCTCTGCCGGAGTGCAAGCTTATAGTCGGTCTCATCGAGCGCAACAAGCAAATCCCCCTTTTTTACGATTTCTCCCGGTATGAGATGCGGCGAAAGGGAGACCACCTGCGAAGTGACCCTGGATGAAAGTGTCTGGCTGCGGTATGGGATGACTTTGGCGTAGCTATCCATTTGTGCCTGAACATCTACGGCACGGGGATGAACAACCTCTACAAGAGGAGCGGTAACCGTACCTTTTGAATGCCATTTATGGGCTTTCGGCTTGTTAGTGAGCCAGATATACGAATAGTGGATCCCGACTGCAAGAATTGCCGTACCTATGAACAATGAAAACAGATGCCTCAGCCATTCCCCATTTTGTCGACTCCTCTTCTCTCTCACCTCTACTCCCTCCTTTCGGCCGACCAGACTCCATCAACGGGTTCCCACCCAGACGCCGTCGAACGCTGAAGCGCCACATAGGCGTTTATCAGATCGAGCTTTGCACGCAAAACTTTTTGTTGTGTCGAAATCAGCGTCATTTTCGCATCCAGATAGCGTTTGAAATCTTCGGTACCGTGCAAATACCCGCTTCGATAACCGGCAACCCTTTTTTCGTCGATACTTAGCTGTTTATGAAGAGTTTTGTAGTTGCGGCGACCGATCTCTATCGCCTTAAGCGCATCGCTCACTTCAACAGAGGCGTCTATAAACAGCTTTTTGAGAATCAGCAGACTCTCGTTGCGCCTCTCAAGAGCCATCCTGGCGTCAGCATCACGACTGCCGCCGTCGAACAGCGGCGCGACCAGCGAAGCCGAAATCGAGGTATACCAGTTTTCGAAAATATCGCTGAAACGCATATCGCTTTCCCCTGCCGAAGCACTCAGGGAAAACCTCGGGTACTGGGCCGAAACCGCTGCGGCGGCACGCCTGTCCTGCGCTTTTAGTGTTGCAAGAGCCGCTGCTATATCGGGCCGGGCAAGAATATGTCGTGACTCGATAACCGGTGTACTCAAGCCATCAACATCCGGAAGTGTTTCGGGCCCTTCACAAGAGAACTTCTCTACATTCTCTCCCAGCAGCAGAGCGATAGCACTGCAGTGACCATGCTCCTGTAGCTCCATACTCTCCAGCTCCGATTCCATCTGCTTCAATGCACTCTCTTGCGAAAGAAGATCCACAATACCCGCCTGCCTGGTGCGGTAGCGCTGGCGAAGAAGCTCCACCTCTTTCTTCGCAAGTGCGATTTTTCTCTCAAGGTATCGGATATAGCTTCTGGTATATCCTAAGCCGTACCACTCATTAACCATCATGGCCGTTATGGCGACCGTCATAGCCTGACGGTCGAAACGGCTTCGGTATTCATCATAGATCGAGGCCTCGCGCAGATCGTCGAGTCGTCCCCATATATCTATCTCGTAGCCGGCTCTTAAAGAAGCCGAAACTGTATTGCTGTTTTCATAATAGCTGTTGGAGTGTTTGATATCTACACCCGCATCCAGTGACGGATACATTGGCGCATCTGCTTTTTGCCTTGCTATATTCGCTTGAACGATGCGGCTTTCGGCGACCTTTAAATCAAAGTTCTTTTCAAAAAGTCTCCGTATAGTCCGATCCAGCTTTGGATCATTGAAAGCACGCCACCAAACACCGGGGCCTTCGGGAAGTGTCAAATCTTCGGCCGGAGGCAAGATGTTCGGTTCAATCGGTCGATAGGCGGTACAACCTGATAGGAGTATGACAGGAAGAATGAAAGCTGGTAGTTGACGTATCAAACGTAACAAATTGTCGCCTCCTTTTTTGGCTACCGGCACCGTGGCGATTTGAGTTATGGAAGTCTCTTCGAGAAAAACCGCACAACTCCAATGATCCGGAGATAGCCGGTTTTTCCGATTTCAGACAATCAGATCAATTCATGATGAATCGATAACCGAGACCTTTTAGATTTGCAATTCTCTCTTTGCCGATAATCTTTTTCAGTTTCGTGATATAGACCCTTATCGAGCCGAAACTGGGGTTTTCCATAGGACTCCAAAGCTTTTGCACTATCATCTCCCTCGTGACGATTTGATTCGGGTTTTCGAGAAACAGTTCCATAAGGTATATC
>JALSXE010000400.1:0-2214 GCA_027072755.1 Campylobacterales bacterium
AGTAGTTTCATACCGCCATCCTTTGTGTGAAGTTGAGGACAAATTATAATAAAAAATCTTGAAAAAGAAAATATACAGCACAAAACAGGATTTAATCCGCTCTAATTACAGATTCTCAGCTCATGAAAGAGAGAGCAACCAGAGCGGGGTAGATGACAACGTTGATCCACGGCATCCAGTGGGGAACGGGCATAGAGAGTATTGCGCGGAACTCGGGTGAGAGCGCCCCGTTTTCGAGCTGTTTGACCATCCATAGTTTCGAGGCTATGTCTGCCGCTTTCATGACCAGAACGATACTGAGCATAATACCGTGCCCGCCGTAGTATAGGAAGATATAGAGTACCAGATAAAATGACGGGTGCATCAGAAAGAGGATGAATATGTTTCTGTGGTAGTAGCGCGAGATATTCTCCAAAATTCCGCCCATCGTCGGGGCCTGCTGCCATCGGCTTTCGAAGAGTTCGCAGAGTATCAGGGCCGATAGAAAGTAGATGTGCATATTCTCCATGGGCGAAATTTTACCCCTTTTTGGTTAAAATGTCATAATTTAACATCAGTAGGACAGCCTAAAATGAAACCTCAATCGATTCTAGTCACCGGCGGAGCCGGATATATCGGAAGCCATGTCGTAAAGCAACTGCTTGAAAAGAGCGATGCCGATATCACTATCATAGACAACCTCTCCACCGGAACGAGGGGCAGGATAGACGCGCTCGAGGCGATCTCTCCGCGGAGCGGACGCATAGATTTCATAGAGGCCGATCTGGCCGACTTCTCGATGATAGAGGGGGTTTTCAAGGCCAAAAAGTTCGATGCGCTCATCCACTTCGCGGCAAGCATCGTCGTGCCCGAGAGTGTCGAGAAGCCGCTCAAGTACTACATGAACAATACGGTAAACACGACGAACCTCGTCCGCCTTTTGAACGAGTATGGCGTAAACCGTATGATCTTCTCCTCCACCGCGGCGGTATACGGCGAGCCCGACGAGGTTCCGGTAAAAGAGAGTACGAAAACGGCGCCCATAAACCCCTACGGCATGAGCAAGCTGATGAGCGAATCTGTCATCAAGGATGCGGCGGTCGCCGACAGTGAGTTCAAATTTGCGATCCTGCGCTACTTCAACGTAGCCGGAGCCGACATGAACGGCGCCGAAACCCTAAGCGAAATAGCCCCGCGCATAGGGCAGAGCTTTCCAAATGCGACACATCTTATAAAGATAGCGGCGGAGACGGCCCTCGGCAAGAGGGACAAAATGTACATTTTCGGAGAGGATTTCGACACACACGACGGAACCGGTATCCGCGACTATATTCATGTGGACGACCTTGCCGATGCGCACCTGGAGGCACTGGACTATCTCGAAAATAGTGACAGCGACATATTCAACGTCGGATACGGCCACGGGTACAGCGTAAAAGAGGTGATAGAGGTTATGAAAGATGTCAGCGGTGAGGATTTCAGGGTAGAGAGCGCCCCCAGACGCGCCGGCGATCCGGCTATTTTGGTTTCGGACAATACCAAAATATGCGAAAAGATGGGGTGGAAGCCGAAATTCGACGATCTGGCCAAGATCTGCAAAAGCGCCCTGGAATGGGAGAAGAAGATCTCCTGAGCCGCTCTACTATGTCTGTGCCGCCGCGGCTTGGCACTTTGGAATCTGCATCGTTACGCAGTGCAGACTTCCGCCCTGTTCTATAAGCTTCAGGCAGTCGATCGGCACAATCTCTCTACCCGGAAAACTCTCTCTCAAGATCCGCTTCGCCTCTTCGTCCTTTTCGTCCCTGTAGACAGGCAGCAGTACGGCACCGTTTATAACGAGAAAGTTCGCGTATGTCGCGGGAAGCCTTCTGCCCTCTTTATATTTGGCGGAGGGCATAGGAAGCGGAACGAGGCGGTAGGGAGTGCCCCTCTTTGTGCGAAAACTCTTAAGCTGGCGCTCCATCCTCTTCAACTCTTCGTAGTGCGGGTCTTTCGTGTCGTCGCAGGAGACGTACGCGATGCTCTCTTCGTCTATGAATCGAGCGAGCGTATCTATATGGGCATCGGTATCGTCGCCTTCGAGCTCTCCGAAGTCGAGCCACAATATACGCTCTATGCAGAGCTTCTGTTTTAAAAACTCCTCTATCTCGACCTTCGTCATACCCGGGTTCCTGTTTGGGTTCAGAAGGCATTTCGATGTGGTTAGCAGTGTCCCTTTTCCGTCGCTCTCTATGG
>JALSXE010000401.1:0-8644 GCA_027072755.1 Campylobacterales bacterium
GGATGCCGGAGGTGATGACGCAAAACTGATCCGCACCGCCAGAGAGCGCAACGACTACAAGAGCGAGTGGGTCATCCAAAAAATAGAAGAGAAAACGGAAGAGATAGAGAAGCATAGCGGCAAACCGGCAAAAATCGCCTGCATGGGGCTCGCATTTAAACCCGATATCGACGACCTGCGCGAATCTCCGGCACTCTACATAACCCGGCGCCTCGCCGCAAAGTGCGACAATATAGTAGCGGTGGAGCCGAATATCCCGTTAAACACGGATGTCAGAGAAAAACTGAAAATAGACAATCCCAACTTCAGGCTCGTAGATATCTTCGACGCACTCGAAGAGGCCGACCTGCTGGTTTTCCTCGTTGCGCATAAACAGTTCAGGCGCCTCGATGTCGAAGGTTTGAACTATCTCGATTTCTGCGGAGTAGTCGACAAGAAAAAGCTTTAAGAGAGAGACTCTTTCTCTCTTTGCATCCTTATCTTTTCCACATCCAGAAACTGCTTGCAGATAATACGTTTGCCCCGATGCGTTTTTCCTATTTTGTCTACTACTTCTATTTTAAAGTCTATCCCGTCGCGTACAAGCTTGTGCATCCCCTCTTTGACCTTCGCTGTATCCACGCGACGGCTCGGGTCCTCCACAAGTACCGTGACCACTCCCGGCTCTTCCTGTATGTACTGAATGGCGTCGATATCCTCAAGAGGCAGGTGCTGCCCGCCGCACATCGTTGTAATGGAGACCAGGCGGTTGTCTTCGGTGACAAGAAAATCTTTCGTTCTGCCCTCTATGTTTCCCACGGTTTTGGCAATGTCGCTGCTTCCGTAACTCTCGACCTCGCCGGTGGCGAAATCGCCTGTTTTTCTGTTTACAAAAGGCATTACGAAGTTGTCGAAAGAGGTCGTCACGATCTCTCCGTCCACTACTCTCATGGCCGCGTAGGAGCCCAGCAGGTTGTATCTGTCGGCCACCCTGTAGCCTATGACATCCCGTTCGCTGTTACCGTACAGGCTCAAAACTTTCGTATCTTTGAAAAAGCTCTTTATCATCTCTATCTCGTCGGGATAGCAGGTCTCCGAAGATAGGATAATACCCTCTATCTCCAAGGGCTCGAACCCGTATCGCCTGCACATCTTCACGAAACTCAAAACCGCACTCGGGTAACCGAAGAAAAATCTGGGCCCGAACTCTTTCGCCTTTTCGTACATGAGAGGAAACTTGTCCGAATTCAGATAGTTGTTCGAGATCAGGAAGTAGTTGTCTATCGGTTCATACTCCCAGTATATATCTTTTTCCGGAATCGATATCTCCCTTCCTTTTAGCAGCAGTGTCGGAGTGCGGTATTTGTACCCTATTTTGGTGAATATGTAGTTGTTGTAGACCTTCTCTTTAGCACGGCTGTTCGCAGCAAGATAAAATTTGGTGGGCGTAGAGAGCGAACCGCCCGTATAGTGTGCAACAGGCTTGTACCTTATATCGGTATAGAGCCTCTCGAGATTCTTTTTAATATCATCTTTAGAGAGCGCAGGGAACTTTTTTATATCCTCGATCGCTTTGAAATCGCTTGAAGAGACACCATATTCGGCAAACTTCTCTTTGTAGTAGGGTATGTTCTTTTCGGCGAATATCAGCGTTTCGAGTATCTTGTTGTTGATATGGTCCTGTTTGTACTTCTCCTCGCCGTTTTAAAATTATTCAAGCAAAGCTTTGTGAATGCTAAACTGCCGCCCAAACCGAATCTCCAGCGGAATCGACCCGTAAAGTTCACCCAAGAAGGTTTTAAGGGGCTGAGGAAAGCTGTAGTAGACATTTCTGTATCCGTGAAGAATCTCTTCAAAGGTCATACTGCATCCTTTTTAATCCTATCTAATAATAATATTAGTATACTAACATTTAACTTGTACATAAACTTTAAGCTTCTCTTCAAAAAGGTCTCTCATGGATCGGCCGTTCGGAATCATGTTTCACCATTTTCATAATGAAAAACACTATAAAGGCCAGGGCTCAATCGACGCTGAACAGTTAAACAGTATACTCTGTGAATTTAAAAACAATCTATTGGATGCCGGCGAGTGGCTCGACAAGGCTAAAAAAGGTACCCTGGGGTCAAATGATATCTGCATCACTTTCGACGATGCGCTTCTTTCCCAGTACGAAGTTGCACTGCCGGTTCTTAAAAAGCACAACCTCACAGCCTTCTGGTTTGTCTACACGTCCATTTTCGAAGGAAAACTCGAAAAGCTTGAAATCTATAGAAAATTCAGACACATCTATTTTGAAAATATAGACGATTTTTACGACTCATTTTTCAGAGCGGTAGAGAACTCCCCATATGACCAAAAAGTTAAAAAATCACTGCAAAACTACTCCCACTCCGACTATTCTCACTATCCGTTCTATACACCCGATGACACCAGGTTCAGATATATTCGCGACATAGCGTTGAATCAGTCTGAGTACGATATGATAATGTCCGAAATGATGAAAAATCTCGAAGTAGATGAAAATGAGCTTGCCGCAGATTTATGGATGAGCCGGGAGCATGTTTCGGATCTGCATGAAAGAGGACATATCGTAGGACTTCATTCCCACACTCACCCGACCAATATGGGGCAACTCCCATATGAGACTCAGAAAAAAGAGTATGAAACAAATTTCAATATACTAAAAAAGCTAATGGGCGAAGAGCCCAAAACGGTCGCGCATCCGGCCGATTCATATAACCGGGAGAGTTTGAGCATATTAAAAAGTCTCGGCATTGAGATCGGTTTCGAAGCGACGATGAAAAACAAGATGGAGTCCCGTTTGACATTTCCGAGAGAAGATCATGTCAACATTTTGAAAAAGATGCGTAAAAAATTGTAATCGCAATACATGGTATAATTATTTTTCAATATATAAAACCGAATCAAATTTGAAAGTGTGCATTTTGAAAGAGATCGTAATAGGTTCAAGAGTAATAGGAACCGGTCATCCACCCTTTGTCATACCGGAGATCGGCATCAACCATGAGGGCTCACTCAAAACCGCCATGGAGATAGTAGACGCGGCTGCGGATGCGGGTGCAGAGGTCATCAAGCACCAGACCCATGTTGTGGAAGATGAAATGAGTAAAGCCGCAAAAAATGTAATTCCGGGCAATGCCGATGTCTCCATCTATGAAATAATGGAGCGTTGCGCCCTGAATGAAGAGGATGAAAAGACCCTGAAAGAGTATGTGGAATCGAAAGGGATGATCTATCTTAGCACCCCTTTTTCACGGGCCGCGGCGGACCGGTTGGAGAAGATGGGTGTGGTGGCTTACAAAATCGGTTCAGGCGAGTGCAACAACTACCCTCTTATCGAACATATCGCCCAATTCGGCAAGCCGATGATCGTCAGTACCGGCATGAACACTATAGAGAGCGTACGAAAAACCGTAGAGATACTAAAAGAGCACAACGTTCCCTATGCGCTGCTTCATACCACAAACCTATATCCTACTCCATCACATTTGGTGCGCCTTGGGGCGATGCAGGAGCTTCAAAGAGAGTTTCCAGATACCGTTATAGGCCTCTCCGACCACACCACCTCCAACTTCGCCTGTTTCGCCGCCACGGCACTGGGCGCGTCCATCCTCGAGCGCCACTTTACCGACAGAATGGACAGACCCGGCCCCGACATCATCAACTCGATGGACCCCATAGCCCTCAAGGAACTGCTGATAGGCAGCCGGGAGATACACAAGATGCTTGGCGGCAAAAAAGAGCCGGCAAAGGAAGAGAAGGTTACCATCGATTTTGCGTTCGCTACGGTCGTTACCGTCAAGCCGGTAAAAAAGGGTGAGCTGTTCACGAAAGAGAATCTCTGGGTCAAACGCCCGGGAACCGGTGAAATTCATGCCGAACACTTCAAAAGTATCCTGGGCAAACGTTCTACCCGCGACATTCCCGCGGATGAACAGCTTAAATGGAGCGACTTTGAGTAAACGCATAGTCTTTCTCACCGGTACCCGGGCCGACTTCGGCAAGCTGAAGTCTCTTATACGCATAACCCAGAGTTCGGAGAGATTCGACGTACACATTTTCGCAACCGGCATGCATATGCACTCCAAATACGGTAAAACCGTCAACGAAATATTCAAAAGCGGCTTCAAGAATATCTACATGTATATCAATCACGATGAGATCGACCATATGGACAGAACGCTCGCAAAAACGATAGACGGCTTTTCACACTACATCGCCGAAACCAGACCCGACCTCATAGTGGTGCACGGTGACAGGGTCGAGGCGCTTGCGGGTGCGATAGTGGGGAGCCTCAACAACATCCTCGTAGCACACATAGAAGGCGGAGAGATTTCTGGAACGGTAGATGAACTTATCAGGCACTCCGTAAGCAAACTTTCGCACATCCATTTCGTGGCTAACGATACCGCCAAAAAACGTCTGATACAGATGGGTGAACTGCCGGAAAACATATTCGTTATCGGCTCACCGGATATAGACGTAATGTTCTCCAAAGATCTCCCCCCTCTCGAAACCGTAAAAGAGTACTACGATATACCTTTCGAAAACTATGCAATCGCGATGTTCCACCCGGTCACGACAGAGGTTGAGTCGATGCAGGAGTATGCCGAAAATTTTGTGGATGCGCTGATGGAGTCGGGCAAGAACTATATCGTTATATACCCGAACAACGACATCGGAAGCGATGCGATCTTAAAAGCGTACAACCGCCTCATGGGCCATGAGCGGTTCAAAATCTACCCCTCTTTGAGATTCGAGTACTTTTTGGTCCTTTTGAAAAACGCGGAGTTCATAATAGGCAATTCGAGCGCCGGAATCAGAGAGGCTCCGGAGTATGATATTCCGACCGTAGATATAGGAACCAGGCAGTCAAACAGGGCAAAACTGCCTACACTCATCCACTCCGATTACGACAAAAAGAGCATATTGGCGGCGATGGATAAAATTGGACACATAGGGCGCTCCGGCAAAAAGAGTCCCAAACACTTTGGAGAGGGAAATAGCGACAAACTCTTCTACAGACTCTTGACGCAGGAAAAGTTCTGGAAGATAAACAAGCAGAAACAGTTTCAGGAAAATTGATATGAAAAATCGACCGACCTTTCTGGCCGTTGTACCGGCACGCTGCGGCTCAAAGGGGCTTCCCGGCAAAAACATCATGCCGCTGCACGGCAAACCGCTCATAGCATGGAGCATCGAGGCGGCGCTTAACTCCAAATATATTACAGATACGGTCGTATCGTCCGATTGCGACGAGATATTGTCGGTCGCAAGAGAGTACGGTGCCTATGCTCTAAAGCGGCCGAAAGAGCTGGCTCTGGATTCATCGCCATCCGAGCCCCTGATTACACATGCTATCGAGTCTCTTGAAAAAGAGGGACGCTCTTACGACTTTGTCGTCCTTTTGCAGCCGACATCCCCTCTTAGAGACTCCAAAGATATAGACAACGCTATAGAATCGATGCTAAACAAGGGGGGAAACGCCTCTATAAGCGTTTATGAGCCTTCTCACTCGCCGTTTAAAGCATTCGTTGCCAAAGAGAACGGATTTTTAAAAGGGATTGTAGACGACGACAAGCCGTTTATGCGCCGCCAGGACCTCCCGAGCGTATACCTGACAAACGGCGCCATCTATATAATAAATACCGAAATATTCCTAAAAACCCAAAGACTCTTTACAAACAGGACGGTACCGTACATCATGCCGATCGAGAAATCGGTAGACATCGACTCTATCGACGACTTTAAAGTCGCCGAAAAAGCTTTGGCAAAATCGGACTGGAAAGATTTATGAAAATATTACACGTTGCCAGCTTCAACGGAAACATAGGCGACAATGCCAACCACAACGGACTGAGAAACAGGATTGCCAAGGTAACCGGCAACTCCGATATCGCCTATACGGAGCTGGAAATACGGAAATTCTACCAAAACTACAAAAAACCGGACAGGCTGAAGTTCGATGAGAATTTCGCAGACCTTGCCAACAGGCACGATCTTGTTATTATAGGGGGCGGAAACTTTTTTGAAATATGGATCGACTCCTCTTCTACAGGTACGACTATAGATATGCCTCCGGAAGCGGTCGATAAAATAGAGACACCCATCTTCTTTTTCGGTCTGGGCTTCGACCCATACAAGGGTGTCAAGGAAGAGAATGTAGAGAAATTCAAAAGATTCATAGACCGCATAAACGGCAGGCAGATCCACACGTTAACGGTAAGAAACGACGGATCTGCCAAACATATAAAAAAATATCTTGGAGAAGAGTACACCGAAATCATACAGAGTGTTCCCGACGGAGGTTTTTTTGTAGAGCTGAAGGACGATGAACGGAAGATTTTGAATGTGGAAAAAAAATATATCGCCCTAAATATAGCCAAAGATATGGCTGATCTGCGTTTCAAACGCTCATACGGCGGTATCGATTACGAAACATTCATATCGGGATCGGCATCCATCTTCGAGGAATTTCTGAAAAATCATCCCGACCATGAGCTGGTACTGGTACCGCACATATACAGCGATCTCGAAGCTATACACGATTTTATGCTCGAAATGGACGACCTGAGCCGAAGAACGAGAGTCAGCGTGGCCCCTTTACTGCATGGTGCGGGTAGCGAACTGATTATATTCGACATATACAAAAGTGCCGAAATCGCCGCCGGAATGAGATTTCACACGAACGTATGCTCCATAGGGCTCTATACGCCGACGATAGGCCTGGTGAGCTACCCTAAACTGTTCGACCTTTACGAGGAGCTGAACATGCCAGATAGAGTCGTCACGGTCAACCGATCCGGCTTCGAGAGAGAGCTGCAGGAGAAGATAGAAGAGACCCTGTCGGAGAAAAATGCACTAAAACGGAGATATCAAGCCAAAAAATCGGAGCTTGAGCATAGTTTTATGAATACCCTAAAAAGAGTTTTCGAGAGCTTATGAACATACGGTATCTTCTTAAGTCTATCAAACATTTTTTTCCGATACAGTTTAAAAAAGATGAGTACGATATTATTTTTTATTACCCCTCCCATTTCAATAGGGGGAAGAGATCTGAAAACACCTTCTTTGCCCCGCTTTATGAGCTGTGCGACAGATACGGAATAAAGTACACTGTTTTCGAAGAGCCGGAGCTATTTAAAAAAACCTCCCGCAACCCGGAAACGGTACCTTTTGACTTTCCATTTTTGATTATTTTGGTTTTGCGCAAACTGATTCCGCTGAAAAGTTTCGGCTCGTTTCAAAAGAGAGATCGGTTTATAGCAAAGATTCTGAAACCGCTCTTTAGGCGCTACAACTTTAAAAACTATATAGTCTTGTCTAACAGCATGCTCGGGTTCTTCCGCGGTCTAAACCCAAATGCGAAACTTTACGATTATCAGCACGGCGTTATATTCTCGGGCCATACGGGTTATTTCACCGAAAAAGATGAGGCTCCGCCGCATATAAAAGAGAACGATGTCAGCCTTTTGTTGTACGGCAGAGGTTTCAAAGAGCTGCTTATTAAAAAGTGCAGAGACAACTACTATGAAAACCGTACTTACGTATTGGGCATCGATAAACCTGTCGAAAAGAAAAAAACGATAGAAAAGTCAAACAATATCACCTTTTCTCTACAGTTTACGGGGACCGGGGAGTTTGCAGACAGACAAAATGAGTGGGTGCGGAAAATTCATGACTTTTACGAAACATATGCAAATTTTTTTAAGGAACAGAACCTGAAAATTCTGATGAAACATCACCCAAGGTTCGACGGGTCCGTCGATGTATCACCCGTTTTGGGATTTCCTTTTGCCGAACTCTTCGACGGTACGCTGGATGAAGCACTGGATCGATCTTTCCTTCACATTACATTCTATTCAACATCGATATTCGACGCTTCGGCAAAGGGCATTCCTACTCTTCTGTGGAATCATGAATATTCTATGGCAAATCTGTTTAAAGAAGATTTCGATTATCCTGTTGCGCTCTGTTCCGAACCCGCTCAGATTATAGATAAAATATCTCAATATCTCAATAGCAACGAAACTTTGCAAAACGACAGCGAAAAGGTTTTCAAATGGTATAGAAAGATATACTCTCCTCTGAACGAAAATCTATTCATATCTTTATTTAAAAACCGCAAGGAACAGAGATGAAAAAGATCAAGGTTTTTCTCGGTGGCTATATCAATTTTACCAATGCACAGAATTTGAATTGTAAAAGTTTGGCAAACCATTTGGACAAAAAAAAATTTGATGTATATACACTTGAACTTTACTCAGGAAGTTTACCCAGAAACAAAATTAAAGGTGTCAATATTTTTTATTGTTTTTACCCTTTTCGAGTGTCTAAATACCTCGGCTTTCTGTGGGGAGTTTTAAAAAGCGATATTCTCTATTTACCAAAAGGAGATCCAGAAAAATTTCCAATTTTATTGGCAAAAATATTAGGTAAAAAATGTTTTTGTACAGTTGAAGGTGTTCTTAATGATGAATATCTCGCTTTTTGTAAAACAGTGAATAAAAATGCCCTAAAACCGATAAACTATTGGAAAAGAATAGAGTATTTATATCCAATTACAGAATACATCGGTAAATATATGCATGAGAAGTTCGGGTTAAATTATAAAAAAAATGTACTATACCTGGGAATAGAC
>JALSXE010000402.1:0-2203 GCA_027072755.1 Campylobacterales bacterium
GCACAATAGTGCGACGCCGGGAAAGCGATGGCAGCCCTCCCTGCAACCACAAGCCCGCAAAAGGGCAGGGACTGAAGTCCCTACAACCCCCTAAAGCTTTGAAATCGCAGATTTCAAAACGGCCCCGCACCAAAGTGCGGCGCCGGGAAGGCGACGGTCGGCCGCTTCCCGGTGCCACTCCATTCATTTTTGTTTATATTATATTGATTAGCCGTTGATAAAGTTTATCTAAAATAATCGATATTAAGCAATGCAAAAAGAGGGGGCTTCGATGGAGTGGGTATTTTTTTCGATCCAGGGGGCGGTAGCGACCGTCATATCCTACTTTCTTATTTTCGTGATCGTACGTACCTTAATCAAGGTCAAGCCTAAAAACTGAGATTTCAACCGCAACTGCGTATCTCACTTTTTACGGTTTTCAAGCCACTCCACAAATAGATCTATACTCATAGGCTTGCTGAAATAGTAACCCTGCGCAAGATCACACCCGAATTTTTTCAAAAACGCCAGCTGCGTCTCGTTTTCGACCCCTTCGGCTACCGTCTTCATCCCGAAATGTGACGCTATGTCTATTATGGTCCTGGTCAGCACCTCATCGTTAGGGCTGATACCTATATCCTGAACGAATCCGCGATCGATCTTGAGCGTCTTTATGGAGAGGTTTTTAAGATACGAGAGCGAAGAGTACCCCGTTCCGAAATCGTCTATGCTGAATCTGAAACCCATCTCCTTAAGCTCCTGCAGCTTCTCGTTGGTCTTCGCATAGCTTCCTACAAAGACAGACTCCGTCATCTCCAGCTCTATTCTGGAAGGATCGATTTCGCCCCTCTCTTTCATCGTTCTGATAACCTCTATAAAATCGCTACGCACAAACTCTTTTATGCTTACGTTTACCGCTATGTAGTCAAGATGCAGGTCGGCACAATCTCTGGCCACGGTTTTCAAAACCCACTGACCGAGCTCATGAATCACTCCGCTCTCTTCCGCAAGAGGGATGAAAACATCGGGCGACACCGCTCCTCTTTTGGGATGTTCCCAGCGCAAAAGGGCTTCCGCCCCCACACACCTGCCGCTGGAGATCTCGATCTGCGGATGGTAGAGCAGCTTCAACTGCCCTTTATCTATCGCATTGTGCAGATCCTGCATCATCTCGGTTTTGTCGACGGTAAGCTTCTCCAGCTTCGTATCGAAAAGTCTGACACAGTTTTTCCCTGCCGACTTCGCTTCGTACATCGCCACATCAGCCTCTTTCAAAAGAGTGAAAAAGTCTTTCCCGTGATTGAAGAGGGTGATACCTATACTGACGCTGAAGTGGAGCTTTCTACCTTTGATAACGAAGGGTCTCGCGATCTCTTCTCTTATTTTGCGGGCGACTATCTCGCTCTTGACGGCCGCCTCTTCGGCATCGCCCTCCAGATCCGCAAGCAGAATAACAAACTCATCGCCGCCGAGTCTGGATACGATATCGCCGGTCCGCATTAGGGCGGTGAGACGTTTGGCCAGTTGCTTGAGCAGATGGTCCCCTATGTCGTGCCCCATCGAATCGTTGATCTGTTTGAAGTTATCGAGGTCCAAAAAGAGCAGTGCGTTGTATGTATCGTTACGCTCCGCACGCATCATCGCGATCTTTATATGCTCAAAGAGCAGTTTTCGCCTGGGAAGGCCCGTCAGTTCATCGTAATAGGCGAGGTAGTCGGCCCTCTCCCTGGCAAGGCGCTCCTTCGTCACGTCGCGTCCGTACAGATTCACACGCTCGTTTCCGTTTCCGATAGATACGACATCGAACTGATAGACGGTATCGCCGTCTCGCAGGGTAACACTCCTGTCTCCGCCGTCGCACACTTTTCTCAAAAAGTGACTCCACCTCTTTCCGGCGTTAGCCTCTATGCGAAAGCGTATCTTTCTGGCAGCATCGTTCTCCACAAGGACTTTACGCGATGGGCAAGAAACCTGAAAAACCGGGTTGGGATTGCGGATATAAAACTGCGCGAACGACTCGATCTTCTGTTTATCCTCGAGCTCCTGAGATATGTCTTCGACTATCCCGATCGCGCCTACAAGCCTGTTTTTCGAGTCTTTGAGAGCGGTCGTCTTGATTCTGATATCTACATCTATATCGCTTGTCGTGGTATGGTACCGGCCTTCGTAGGTCCCGTCTTCGAGGCCGCTGTAGTCTATGGGTGCACGAATGCTCTGTACAATG
>JALSXE010000403.1:0-2201 GCA_027072755.1 Campylobacterales bacterium
GCATTGGAGAGCGTGTTGCCCGCTTCGGCCCAAACGGTGACGTTGCCATCTTTGAGAGCCGTGAGGGTGCCGCCCTCTATCTTTACGGCGTCTTCGGGCTCCACTCTCCACTCGACCCTCTGTGTCACATCTTCGCTTTTGTTGTTGTCGTAGAGTGCCGTTACGTTTACAGTGGTGTTGCGGTCTCTGTTCAGGGAGGTTTGCTCAACGTGCAGGGCAAGAGAGTCTATGCGGCCGGTTTCATGGGTAGAATCGTTTCGCACATTTGTCGATGCCTTCGCCTCCGGTTTCGCTTTTGTCTCCTCCCGGGCTTTGGGGTTGTCGCCGCAGCCGGCGGCGATCACGAGGAGCAGCGCCGATGCGACAAGAGTAAGTGCTTTTCTCATATTATAGGTCCAAAACCTTTCTATAGTTGCTCCAGATCGGGTTCTCTTCGTCGAAATATGCGAGCAGGGTCTTTATGTAGCGGTCGAACGGATTTTTAACCCTGTTTAGCTCCAGCCTCTTTCCAAATGAGAGGTCGTGGCTGTTTAAGACGGTGGTGAAAGGCACCGGAAAGTCGGTGCCGAAGAGGAGCTTTTCGTGTATCTCCTTTTGGCGGCTCAGGTGTGGAAGCGCTTTTGCGCGAACCGGTGTGAGTATGGCCGAAACGTCGGCATAGAGGTTGTCGCGGCTCTTGAGCATCTCAAGCAGCGTGTGATAGCCGCTGTTGAAATCGGCAGGGTTTTTCGAGAGATCTTTTAGAATGCTCTTCGGCGAATACTCCAGCGCCATATGCGCGGCTATCGTAGTAACACCCTCGTCGAGCGGACCGTCGAGCATCTCTATGCACTCGCACGCTTTGTGGGACTCCACGCTGCTCTCGCTCCCTATATGGACAATAAGGGGAAGTTTCAACTCGTACAGCTTTTTGAAAAAGGGTTTGAACCTCTTCTCTCTCGTGTCAACGTTCCAGTAGTTTTGCAAAAACTTCACACCCTTGAATCCAAGGTCGCCGTACTTCTGCACCAGCTCGAGCGCATCGGGCCTCAGCGGGTTTACGGAGATGAAAGGGATTATAACGTCGGGGGCTCTTCTGTAAAGTTTCAGAACATCTTCGTTCGAAGCGCAGACGGTAGTGTCGCGGTGAAGCTCTTTTCCGCTTTCGTCCACTCTCGCATCCACACCGAATATGACCGCCTTTTCCATATGTTCGGACTCTCTTATACGCTCTATGACGGTATCGCAGTAGGCTTCGTAAGGGTTGTTCAAAAGGGCTTTCGCATCCGCGCCCAGTCTTTTTGCGAAGAGCCGCACCGCCAGTTTGTCGTAGAGCCGGTCGAGTTTTACCTCGCTGCTTAGAAGATGCATATGGATATCAACCGTCTTCATGAAAAAGCCTCTCTATCTTTTGTGTGAACTCCCGTACGCCGTTTTCGAAATCGACACTCGATTCTACTATAAACGGCACCTGGATCGTCCACTCTGCCTGCAACCGCCATCTATATGCCCGCCGTTTCGCTTTCGACAACCTCCAGCGCCAGACTCTTCGCGCCTTTGAAGTCCGCTTTTCCGCTTGCAAGCTTCGGAATCTCGTCGACTTTCATGGTGTGCGAAGGCTGCATCATGGGTGCCATCTGCGAGTTTTTTATCCGCTCCGAGACCTCTTTTTCGCTCAGGTCGCCGCGGTATAGAAGCACGATGCGCTCACCCTTCTTCTCGTCGGGGAGGTTTACAGCGATCGACTCGATCTCATCTTTGAAGATCTCCTCCACCTTCGACTCTACGGCCCCGAGGCTCACCATCTCTCCGCCTATCTTCGCGAAGCGGCTGTACCTGTCGACGATGTATATGAAGCCGTCTTCGTCCAGGTGCCCTTTGTCGCCCGTCTTGTAGTACCTTATGCCGTCGATCTCCGCCAGAACTTCAGCCGTCTTTTCGGGCTCTTTGTAGTACCCCTTCATAACCTGTACGCCGCCTACGATGATGAGGCCGTCTTCGTTTACCGGGAGCTCCTCGAGGCTCTGCGGATCTACCACCTTCACCACGGTTCCGGGGAGCGCCTGGCCTACGCTGCCATCTTTGTGTCCTACTATCACCTCGAAGCTGTCGGGGTCGAGCGCGTCTGGCATGTTCACGGCTACGACGGGCGAAGTTTCTGTGGTTCCGTACCCCTCGAAGAGCTCTATGCCGAACTTCTGTTTAAATGCCCTCTTTATCTC
>JALSXE010000404.1:0-2190 GCA_027072755.1 Campylobacterales bacterium
GGCGCGAAACCTTTTTGCCACCGTCGGCCACGATGTAGAAGGTTGGAGTGCCGTACGGCTTCAGGTAAGGCGGTATCGGGTCTTCCTGCAGGTCAAGTTCGACCGGTACGAAGTTTTCATTTATGAAGCGGGCCACTTTCGGCTTGGTAAATACCTGGCTCTTCATGAAAAAGCAGTAGTTACAGCTCTCCTGGCTTATCATGACCATTACCGGCTTTCCGCTCTCTTTTGACTCGGAAAGAGCGTCTGAGTAGTCCATGGCCCACTCCACCTCCGCAAAGAGGGTTCCCGCAAGAAGCAGGAGGGCAAAAAAGATCTTTCTCATCTCTAAATTCCTTTCACGATCTCAAGAAACTCTTCGGGGCTCTTGTAGCCTGAGACCCTTTTTGAGCGAAGCTCCTTTCCATCTTTGAAAAAGAGGATGGCGGGGGGTCCGAATATGCCGAAGTGCTTCATGATTCTCTTCTGCTCGGTGCTGTTTTGCGTAACATCCACCCGGTATAGTCTGTAGCCCGATAGTGCCCTTATAACGTCCGGGTCTTTGAATGTATTCTCCTCCAGCTCCTTGCAGCTGACACACCAGTCCGCCCTGAAATCGACCATGACGGGCCCCTTTTGAGACTCCAGCTCTTTTTGCAGCTCTTCAAGGGTTTCAACCCCGACAAAATTCAACCCCGCTTCTGCGGATGCTCCGGCCGCAGATATGGGACGCTCTTTAAACGTTTTGAGCGGATCGAGCGGATTTGTCGCACCGGTAAAAGTACCGAAAAGGAGAAACGAGCCGTAGATGAGCGAAACGAGACCGATGCCTTTGAAAAGCGCGTTCCAACTCGTCTTCTCTCCGATTGGCTCCAGTGCCCCCATATATACGGCACTGACTATAAAAAGAACCGCCCACAGAGCCATACTCACGGAGCCGGGGACGATACGCGAAAGCATCCAGATCGCAACACCCAGCATGACGACGCCGAAGACTCTGCTCACCACACTCATCCAGCCGCCCGGTTTTGGCATGAACCTGCCCGCACCGGTGCCTATGAGAAGAAGCGGAAGCCCCATACCTAGACTCATCACAAATAGAGCCGCACCGCCCAGCAGCGCGTCACCGGTCTGGCCGATATATATAAGCGCACCGGCAAGCGGCGGCGCTACGCACGGGCCCACTATGAGCGCCGAGAGAAAACCCATTACCGCCACTCCGGCCAAACCTCCCTTTTTCCCGGCTTCGTCACTGGTACGGCTTATCTTTGTCTGCAAAGATGCAGGCAGCTGAAGTTCGTAGAAACCGAACATCGAAAGAGCCAGAGCGACAAAGAGCAGCGCGAAGAGCGAAATCACCCACGGATTTTGCAAAGCAGCCTGGATATTGGCGCCGAAGAGCCCGGCGAGCACCCCTGCCGCGGTATATGTCAGCGCCATCGAGAGAACATAGACCAAAGAGAGTATGAAGCCTCTTTTTGCATTCATTCCCTCTCCCTGTGCCACGATTATCGAAGAGAGAATCGGTATCATCGGGAATACACACGGAGTCAGTGCAAGCAGCAGACCGAAACCGAAAAAGGTCAAAAGGACGATAGAAAAACTTTTCGACTTCAGGGTGGAGGCTATACTCTCCTCTTCCGAAAGAGGTTGCTCTTGCGTATTATCCGCAATAGACTCGGCAACGGGCTTTTTTACATCTTTAAAGCCCGCGGCGGCGGCTTCGATATCGAAATCGTATCTCTTCGTAACCGGCGGATAACAGATGCCGGCATCGGAGCACCCCTGGTATGTGACTACAAATGTGAAACTCTTGAGCCCTCTATCTTTTACCTCTATAGGTATGTCTGTTTCAAACACTCCCGCATAGACCTCATCGCCGAAATCATCCTTCTGCGCGGCTGGAAGCGTGAATTTCCCGAGCGCAACCTTCCCTTTCGGCTCCACAGAGAATTTAAAAAGATCTTTCGTCAGGTGAATATGCTCCGCCAGCTCGATCTTCAGATGCACTTTTCCGTTTTTAAAAGATGCCGAAGGTTTGAACGCCTCATCGACACTCACGACTGACGCAAACAGGGATATGGTGAAAAAAAGCAGTAAAAAAACGGACTTTGACACTCTCATAGCTTTCCTCTTGAAATATTTATAGGCTAACGTTACCAACTACTAACTGATTTTACGCAAAAAGCGTAAAATCAGTTAGTAGTTGGT
>JALSXE010000405.1:0-2189 GCA_027072755.1 Campylobacterales bacterium
CTCTACTGCCGGAAGCCTTCTTATGATGGCGTTTCTCTTCGCCATCCTCTGCACTCCGATGGCAAGAGTTATGGTCATGATGGCCGGAAGCCCTTCGGGTATGGCTGCCACCGCGAGACTTACGGAGGCCATGAACATCTCTGCCGCCCCGTAGCCTCTCAGGAGGTAGCCGAACGCAAAGGTCACCGCCGCCAGCAGCAGTATGGCGAGGCTCAACCAGCGCCCGAACTGCGCCATCTGTCGAAGCAGTGGTGTCGTAACGGTTTCTACCTGAGAAACCATCGTGCTGATCTGCCCTATTTCGGTGTCGGCCCCGGTAGCCGTGACTATGCCGGCCCCCTGCCCGTGCGTTACGATGGTGCCCGAGTAGGCCATGCAGAGCCTGTCGCCCACTACGCTCTCTTCGGCTACGGGCTCCGTGCTCTTGCGAACCGCCATCGACTCGCCCGTAAGCGCCGCCTCCTGTATCTGCAGCCCCTTCACTTTAAAGAGCCGAAGATCCGCCGGAACCCTGTCGCCTGATTGCAGCAGCACAACATCGCCCGGAACCAGCTCTTCAGCCGGTATGGTCACATGGCGCCCGTCGCGCACCACGAGCGCGTTGGCCGATAGCATCTTCTTTATAGCTTCGAGCGCATCTTCGGCCTTCCCCTCCTGAATGAAACCGATGACGGCATTCAAAAAGACCACCCCGACTATGACGGCCGTATCGACCATGTGGCCAAGCAGTGCCGTAACTATGGCGGCGGCGATAAGAACGTAGATGAGAATATCGTGAAACTGGAGCAGGAACCTAAGAAGCGGGCCCCGTTTTTTGGGCTCGGGTAGCCTGTTCGGGCCGTACTTTTGCAGCCTTCGCCGCGCCTCTTCGGAGCTGAGCCCTTCGCTTGAAGTTTCAAGCTCCCTGAAGACGCTCTCTATATCTTTTGCGTGCCATTTTTCCATCCGAGCCCCCTTTCAGTGTTGAAGGCGGAGTGTTGGAGCCATAGAAAACGGCAACCGGTAAGCTATTTAAAAAAATTATACCATAACTGATGTTACACAAATTCCGGGCAGAGTCCAAATTCGGGAGGCCTGACCGACCATACACCACACAAAGCTTCAAAATCTTGGATTTCGGCGTATATGGAAGTCTCCAACAGTGAGATTAAAAGTAGTAGGCTGCAAGCAGCTTGAAGCTGTTCTCGTCGTAGGTGCCGTTTTGCGTCTCTCTCTGTATATAACGGTAGCTCAGTTTGAACGAGAGGTTCTCTCTAATTCTGAAGTTTTGCGTAAAAGAGAGTATGTTCTGGTCCCTGCCGCCCTCGTAGTGTTTGAATCTGTATTCGAGCAGCAGATTCGTCACACGGCTGTAGCGGTCTATCACCAGCCCCGCCGCCGCGTCTACCGCCGCCTCGGCCCCGCCGTCTACGATAAAGAGCTGCGGGTCTATCATGGCGTAGATGTAGCCGTAGTCGTTGCCCGCACCCAGCCCGGCGCCCACACTCAGGCTGAACCTGCTTTCATCGTCGAGGTAGTCCCTGTGCCACCCTATGCGTGTACGCCACGAGAGTTCGTCGAAGAACTCGTCCGACTGGGTCAAAGACTCTATCGAGAGAATCGTCGCCTTTTCGAGGCGGGCCCTCTTTTTGGTAGCGTACCCCTCTATGTTCATGAACTCTATCTGCGTCCCTCTCAAAAATCCGTAGAGGGGGTCTGTAAGATCGTGATAGGCGGGACGAAATCCAAAATAGGCGGCCGCTTCGGACGATATGTTGGCTGCTCCAGTCACGACTCTTCGAGCCCTGTGGCTCTTCAGCGGATCGGGCGGACGTTTCGGTTCGACCCTCGCCGATTTGCCGAGCGCGGCTCTTGCAGATGTGAGGTTGTGGAAAATGTCTAGATAGCTCTCCTTTTCGAGCTCCCCTTTCCGGTAGTAGTACTGCACCAGCTCTATGGAGGCTTCGAGTATGTACCTTCTTTTCTGAACGGGCACCCCCTTCTCGTCGAGTTCCGACGCTTGCATCTCTCCTCTTGCCAGCCTCTTGGCCGCGGCTATATCTTCGCTCTGCAGAACGGTTTTGTACGCCTCTATCTTGCTCCTTTTGGAGGGTCTGTAGCCCGTAGATGCGACTAGCCTCTCTCCGTTTGCGGCATGGACGGTCTCGAGTGGAATCACTTCGAATATGAATCTCTCTCTCAGCCCGGTT
>JALSXE010000406.1:0-2185 GCA_027072755.1 Campylobacterales bacterium
GGAGATAGTATTCTCCCGCTCTTTGCAGCGCGCTTTTGACGGAGAAAATTTCAACAGCTCTTTTAAGTTTTACATAGAATATATAAAGCTCTTTTCCGTAGCGCTTCGCGGCACTCTCAAACTCCATATCCAGCCGACGTTTTAATGCTTTCGTCTCCTCTCTTTTGGCCTCTGCAAAGTAATCGGCCGCAACTTCGCTCCCCTCCATTTTTGCTATGGCATTTGTCATATGCTCTTCATCTTGCGACTCGTAAAGAAGCAGCATCGCCACACTTCCCGAAGCAAGAGGAGTATATACGGCAAAAGGGTCGTAGCGCTTGACAGATATCATAAACATTTCGACACTCTCTTTTGCCAGCACAAGAGCTTTTGAACCGATATATTTCAGGCTCCCGAAAATTTCACGGCAATCTATCTCGCTATCCAGCGCTTCGGCGAACTCATCGGCCCTCTCAAGCAAAGAGAGCTCCTCTTCAACAGCTTTTTTTCTGTTTGCGAGAGACTCTATCTTCGGTGCTACGGCAGAGACAAACCTCTCGGCAGCCGCGAGAAATCGTTCGTAGTCGCTCTCCGGCCCCTCGGCAGCCGTTTCGAAACTCTCTATTCCCAGTGTCTGCAGATACCCCTCTATCTTCTCCAGAAGTTTGCCTGCACGCTGACCGAGCTCATGAAACAGAGGACCCTCCGTTTTTGTATCTATATGCAAAAGCCCGCTCTCTCCTATCGCTTCGATAGTCTCATAGAGGCTCTCTTTCGGTATCGATATCTCTACTCTGACCATCCGCTCAGGCAAAAACATGGTCAGACTCCCCCTATCATCTTGGCTATCTCATCTTCCGGGAGCCTGTAGTAGACACCCTCCACAAGCGCTCTTATATCTTTTATCTCAAGCTCTTTCATTCTTAGAAGGGAGAAGATAACGGAGATTTTGAACGGATAACCGTACCAGACACGGTTTATTGCTCTCATATGAAACTCTCTTACGGCCCTCATAAACTCACGGTAACCGCCAAACGAAGCGCCGATTTTTCCATGCAGAGCATCGGAAATCTCTCCAATTCCGCTCATACCGGCGACTTTCGAGAGCTCTTTCATTCCAAAAGCTATACCGTAGGGAACCAAAAAGGGTACAACCTCTTCGGGCTCCTTTTTGTATATCACTCTAAGTCTTACGATTGTGTAAAGGTTGAGGCTGTCGAAATAGCTTCCGACAATCGCTGCAAGATCTCTTTTAAGAGATCTATCCATCTTTTCAAGAGTCGCTTTTACCCTTTTTAGATACTCCAGTTCCACTCTCTTATACTCCAGATAGCTCTCATCACCGCTTTTAAAAGCGGCTCTTTTGCTGTCCATAGCTTCGCGCTCTATAAAAAAGAGGTCGAATATTCTCTTCTCCTCTTTTGTCAGCGTGGATGTGGACTTTTTGTAAAGCTCTTTGAACGACTCCTCCAAGCCCTTTAAAATTGTCTCTTTCCGGGCACTCTTTATGTATGGAGCATAGGGTGTAGTGTTTAAAAGTGAGTATATGTCTCCAAGGCCTTCAGCCATAAGGGCATTTTGAAACAGATCTTTATCCAGCAGCTTCGACTTGAGGGCTCTGCATCTGGCATTGATATAGCCGAATCTTACGGCTCTACCCAGAAGCATACCTCCCATAATCAGCCGCCCTTCATCTCTGTAAAAAACCGCTCTGTTATCTCATCTGCAATCTCTTCGGCCGCTCCGGTTTCGGATAATCTTTTGCTTACTCTATTTTTTTTGCTCTCCAGCTCTTTGAGCATCTGCCGCCTGTAAAGTTCCAGAGATTTTTGAAGTTTTTCAAACTCTGCCTCTTTTTTTTCGGCAGCACTCTTTTTGGCTTTTGAGACTATCTTCTTTGCACTCTTTTGGGCATCTAAAACCAGTTGTACCGCAGCTTTTTCAGCATCGTTCACTATTTTTGCCGCTTTGGTATCGAGATCTACAACTCTTTTTGTAAGCTCGGCCATATCCTCCCTTTCATCTCGGGATAATAAGATTATATCAAAAAAGGTGTTTTCGGATATGGTAGATGATGTAACGCAGCAGGGCCCGGGGGTACTCGATTTTCGACTTCAGGCCGTAAAAGCTTTTGAGAGCTTTGTAGGAGTATATGTCGTCAAGCTCCGTATATGCCCTGTATATTTTGAAGATTCTGGTATCGGTC
>JALSXE010000407.1:0-8544 GCA_027072755.1 Campylobacterales bacterium
CGTAAACATCCGGCATCTTCTAAAAGAGGCAAAAGAAGCGGTCGATCGGGCCGCTTTGTAAACAACCTTATTGCCGGAACCGCTCTATTTGTCATCATCTCCGTATTGATGGGGCTTGCCGGTTGGATCGGCTATGAAGCCGGCAAAGAGCATACGGTAAAGAGTTACGAAAAGAGGATCGGAGACTACAGAAGCGATATAGAGAAGCTTCGCAAAAAGCTCAAGAGCGTCAGACCGGTCCCTGCAAAATCCGCTCCCGCTCAAGAACCCTCCGAAATAAGAGACTACGCCTCGGCCGGCGGAGAGGTTTCCGCCGCAAAGCCCGCTGTTAAAAAAGAGGTGGAGCTGGCGCGTCCGAAGCTGGCGATCATAATCGACGATGTAGCTTTCGCCGCACAGCTCAAAGAGATAAAAAGCCTTCCATGGAAAATCACCCCTTCGATATTCCCGCCCACTCCGAGGCATCCGGATACTCCGAAGTTCGCGAAAAAGCTGCGTCACTATATGATACACCTGCCTATGGAGGCTCTAAACTACAACCATGCCGAAAAAGAGACGCTTACGGTGGAGAGCTCCGAATCGCAGATCGATCTGAGACTAAGAAAGCTGCGCCACTGGTTTCCGAACGCCAAATTCATCAACAACCATACCGGCAGCAGGTTTACCGCGGACGCCGAATCGATGGCGAAGTTCTACCCGCTCGCCAAACGTTACGGCTTTACGTTCATAGACAGCAGAACCACCCCGAAAACCGTCGTTCCGGAAATAGCGAAACTAAATGAAGATCCCTATGTAGGGCGGGACATCTTCCTCGACAACAGGCCCGATATAGGCTATATTCGCAATCAGCTGAAAAAGGCGGTCCGGATTGCAAAGGCCCACGGCTACGCCATAGCGATAGGCCATCCCCATACGACGACCATTAAGGCGCTTGCGAAATCGGGAGATATTTTAAGAGGTGTCGATGTAGTATATATGGATGAACTATACTCCGTGATACGTTAAAGGAGGAGCGATGAAGAGGATAGCGGCGGCACTTCTTTTGGGTCTGGCGGTCGGGTTTGCGGCCTCTACGCTCTTTAGCGTGCAGCAGGCGGAGCTTTTGGGCATAGTGACCTTTCTGGTGGTTTTGTGGACTAACAACGGGCTTCCCCTCGGTGTAGTTTCGCTCCTGCCGATACTCCTTTTTCCCGTTTTCGGGATCATGGAGCTAAAAGCCGTTACCCCGAACTATGCGAAGTCTATAATCTTTCTCTTTCTGGGCGGTTTCATGCTCGCCATCGCGATGCAAAAGAGCAGGCTCCATACGCAGATATCGAACAGACTTCTGCGCATCTTTCCGCATACTCCGCGAGGAATCATCTATGCGATGGCGATAGTTTCGGCACTTCTGAGTTCGATACTATCAAACACTACGATAACGTTGATGCTGATGCCGATAGGTCTGTTTCTTACGGAAAATGTGAGACTTAAAATAAGAATCCTGCTTGCTATAGCCTACGGGGCGAGCGTGGGCGGGATTCTCACTCCGATAGGCACACCGCCGAACCTGCTGATGCTGGGATATCTCGATACGATAGGGCTGCAGGCGCCCACCTTTACAGGATGGATGGGCATGACCGCTCCCGTAGTCGGTGCGATGCTGCTTATAATGCCTTGGATTCTCGGCATCGGTGTCGAAGATGAGAAGATAGGCGAACCGCCGGAGAGTCCGGAGCCCTTTACCAAGGATCAGAAGAAGCTTCTTGCGATTCTTGGAGGACTATCGCTTCTTCTGATACTGAATACTCCGATAAAACCGTGGTATCCCGGCCTGGGGCTGAACGAGAAGGGGCTGCTGCTGGCTGCGGGGCTCATTCTGTTCCTGCCCGGAGTCGACCTCCTTGAGTGGGAGGATAGCAGGGCCATTCCCTATGAGATCATCTTTCTCTTCGGGGCCGGTTTCAGTATAGCCGCCGCTTTCGGCTCCACCCACCTTGCCGAGGCGATAGCACAGAAGCTCGAGTTCGTACACTCTCTGCCGCTTTGGCTGACGCTGGCGGTAGTGGCGCTGGTAATAAGCTTCTCCACCGAAATCACGAGCAATACCGCTCTTACATCTATAGCACTGCCGGTAATGGCCCAGCTATACGGCGTGGAGAACCCCGTTACTCTTCTGATTCTCATGGTCTCGACCGTAGCTGCCAGCTACGCCTTCATGCTCCCCATAGCGACACCGCCTAACGCCATTATCATGAGTTCGCGTATCATAAAGGTGAAGAGTATGGCGACGTTCGGTTTTTTCATAGACCTTATCGGTGTGGTCGTCGTTTCGGTTACGGCATATATCCTGTGGAGGTCGGTGCTTTGAGGGGAACTCGTCGAAGAGGGGTGGAGCGGCCGTGAAAGAGTTGCAGGAACGTATTTCGGAACTGGAGTCTATGCGCAGGTATCCCGAACGGCTCTATATCAGCGGCAACAGTGCGTTGCTGGAGCGCAGGAGAGTCTCGATCGTAGGGAGCAGAAGGCCTACGCAGTACGCGTACGCCGCAGCCCATCGCGTCGCATCGGCACTTGCCGCATGCGGTGTCGTAGTGGTAAGCGGAGGCGCGATGGGTATCGATGCCGCCGCCCACCGTGGAGCCGGAGCCGAAAATACTATCGCCGTGCTTCCATGCGGGATCGACCTGAGATATCCGGCCGTAAACGCCGCTCTTTTGGAGCAGATCTCTGCCGAAGGGCTGCTGATAAGCCAGTTCGAGCCGGGATTCAGGGCGACTCCTTGGAGCTTCGTGGCGCGTAACGAGGTAGTCGTGGCGCTCTCGGAGGTGCTGGTGGTCGCCGAGGCGCAAAAGGGGAGCGGCTCTATGCGCAGCGTCGAGTTTGCCAGAAAGATGGGCAAAAAGATCTATGTCCTGCCGCACCGTATCGGCGATAGCGACGGAACGAACGCCCTGCTTGAAGAGGGGGCGGCCGAAGCGATCTACGATATCGACGAGTTTGCGGCACTATTTTCGGATGGAGATTCGAAGAGAGAAGATGAGGAGTTTATCGACTTCTGTTCAACCCACCCCGCCTACGAAGAGGCGCTGGAGAGGTTCGGCGAACTTCTCTTCGAAGCGGAGCTGGAGGGGAGGATTACGGTGGTAAACGGCAGGGTAGTACCCCGCTAACCGCTCTTTATCTCTTCAAGACGTGCGTAGAGACTGCTTATAAGTTTGAAGGCATCCTCTCCGTCCGTCGGGTACTCCACTACGCAATCTTCCACATAGGGCTCTCCCAGTGCTTCAAGAACGGTACGGTGAACCTTTTGTGCTCCGTTCCAGTCGGTTCCCGGAAGCATTGCTATGAGGTTTCCTTCGATATAAAAGAGCCTGTCGGACTCCCTCAAAAGAGGTTTGACGAGTTCTCTTATCCTGCTCTCGTCCGCACCCGGCAGAGGTATGAGAAGAATCGAGAAGGTCTGTTCGTAACCTTCGCGTGAGAGTCTCTTTATGAAGTGGATGTGGTACTCCAGAAGTGTTTTCAACAGCTCTTTGTAACCCAGAATTCTCTCTGCCATGCAACATCCTTAATCCGAATTTCTATATAATAACACAAATGACGGAACAGAAAGGGGTGAATCGTGAAAAAGATCATCTCCATTTTATTGACGGCGACTTTTTTCGCCGCACTGCTGTATGGGGGGAGCTTTACGCTCAAAAGCCCGGATCTTTCGGGCCAGTTGAGTATGGAGCAGGTCTACAACGGGTTCGGATGCAGAGGTAAAAACATCTCTCCGAAGCTGGAGTGGAGCAATCCTCCCAAAGGGACTAAGAGCTTCGCCGTAACGGTCTATGACCCCGATGCGCCGACCGGCAGCGGCTGGTGGCACTGGCTCGTTTTCAATATCCCTGCTTCGGTGCACACTCTGCCCAGAGGCGCCGGCGACCCTTCCGGCCGCCTGCTTCCAAGGGGTGCCGTGCAGAGCCGTACAGATTTTGGGGGTGTGGGATATGGAGGAGCCTGCCCGCCGGTAGGCGACAGGCCCCACCGCTACATCTTTACCGTATATGCGCTCGATGTACCGAAACTTCCTCTCAGTGCCGACAGTGCGCCGGCGCTTGTGGGTTTCATGCTCGAAAAGCATGCAATCGCCAAAGCTTCGCTGATCTCGTACTACGGATGGTAGAGAGGTGTTCGTCTATCTTCTTGCCGGTGTTTTTATAGCAGCGCTTTCGGTGCTTCTTGTCAGGGCATATAGAACCGACAGGAGTATCTCTACCCTTCTGATCGGTGTCGGCTTGATAGCGGCGGCCTCCTTTTATACGGCCTTTACACGAACGATGATCGTATACAAACCGATAATGGTTCTGCATATAGCACTGACGCTTTACAGCTGGTACGGCGTCTTTTTGTACCTGCTTAAAAGACGTCTGGACGCTTATGCTATGCTCTCTCCCCTCGGTACCGTTCTGCTCTTTTTCGGAGTCGCCTACTACTTCAGGGAGCGATAGATGGGAAAAGAGAGGATAGCGGCTATAGATGTGGGGCTCAAAAGGATCGGAACGGCGATCTGCCTCGACGCAGAGAGCGCTATTCCCCAGCCTCCCATATTTCGTAAAAACAGGGAGCAGGCCGCAAGAGATGTCGATGCGTTTTTGAGGGAGTGGGGTATAGAGCGGCTTGTCGTCGGAGTGCCGATGAGCGGAAGCGGTGCCGAACAGATGCAAAAGCGTATCTCCCACTTTGTGAATCTTCTTACGTTTGACGGAGAGATCGAATATATCGACGAGTACGGCAGCAGTGTCGAAGCGGCGGAGCGGATGAGGGGCGTAACGCGCCAAAAAAGAGACGGAAAGCTCGACTCCGTAGCGGCGCAGATCATTCTGGAGCGCTATCTTTCGAAGAGCAGGAGGTAGTTTCTCCATCTTTTTCGTTGCCGGGCAGCTCTTCTCCAAACAGCACAACGCGGTTCTTGCCGCTCTTTTTCGCTTTGTAGAGGGCGATATCGGCGAACTTTATCGCCTCTCTGAGATTTGACGCACATTCGGGGTAGAAGCTCACTCCTATAGATACCGTTGAGCTTATCTTTTTGCCCTTTACAGATACCGGAATTTTCGAAAAGAGCTCCCTGATCTTTTCGGCTACTTTCAGCGCGCCTTCGGGTGTCGCTTCATGCAGGAGGATCACAAACTCCTCCCCCCCGTAGCGCGCCGCGATGTCGGAACTTCTTATCTCGTGGTTTATCGTCTCTACCAGCAGTTTTATGAAGGTATCCCCGACATCGTGGCCGTATGTGTCGTTTACCATTTTGAACGAGTCTATATCGAGCATCAGGATTCCGTATCTGGTTATGTGCCTGTTCCCCTGCCTGTTGATCTTGTCGATCATCTCTTCGAGAAACTTGCGGTTGTAAAGACCTGTAAGACCGTCCCGGAGCGACTTCTCTTCGAGCTGCTGCATCAGCAGTTTGCTCTGTATTACGGGTTTGGAGTTCTCCAGATAGTAGCGCAGCACCGTCTCCTCTTTTTTGAAGTGCTCTATCTTCTGTCTACTGTCTGTTAGGAGTGTGATTATCAGGCTTCGCCTTTCGGTTATGTCGAACGGAATGCAGTAGTAGAACGTGTAGCCGCCGCAGTAGCTCGGACAGAGCTCGGGATACTGGTCCGATACTACCGGAGCGTCGGTTCTGAAGGCTCTACAAAGGTCGGAGTTTTCGAACGTATCCGATTTGCATATACTCCCGTTTTCACTGCTGTAGACAACCCTTCTGGTCTTGGCTCCCGAGTCTACATCGAATATCGCCATGCCTTCGGCCGACATGATTTCATCGGTTATCGTAGCCAGTCGACCGTAGATCTGGTTCAGATCTTTGTCGAGCTCTATCGTGTTTTTGAAGCGGTGGATCTCCGAGAGCATATCTATAGTGTGAGTCGCTTTTTCGAGCGGATCTTCGCAATAGTGTGAAGAGCCTTTCAAGAAGATAGCCAGCTTCTGTTCGATTTTGCCTATCGTGTTTTGAAACTTCTCTATCAGTTCGTTGTACCTCTCGGCTACGGCCCGTATGTCGGCGGCATCTATGTCGGTCTGCACCTTTAGGCCGAAGTCGCCGTGTTTCGCCCTTTTCAGCGAAGCTTCGAGCGTTTTGAAAAAGCGTATGTACGGAGTTACCAGATACTTCACCATAAGAAGTGAAAGTACGATGAAGACGACCGTGATCATCGCGATTTTGGCAAGCGTCCAGAGCCCCTCCCTTCTAAGATCGCTTATGTCGAACTCCAGACTCACCGCACCCAGGACATCCCCCTCTTTCGCCCTGTGGCACTGAAGGCAGTCAATCTTGCCGTATGACGAAGCGGTATAGGGTATAGTGACTCTCAAGAGAGCGCTGTCGAAATCTTCGTAGAACCTGTCTATCTCTTTGCCGGTTTCGAGTACCCTTTTGTCGATCTCGTCTCTGGGCATCTCGCTCTTGAGCCCCTTGCCGTACTGCTCCTCGACCTTTTTGGAGCGCACGATCCACAACCTCTTTACATCGTTTCCGGTCGACATCATCTCGAGAAAGTGGCTGCGCTTGTCCATCATGTCGTTTACCATGTGCGCCGTAAGGCCGTCTCTTACGATTTCGGCAGCCATATGGGCTTTGTCTATCGCGTTGTTGTACGAGTAGTTGCGGAAATTTACGGCAGCGTTTATCATGATCGCTATCGCAAATAGCGTAAGTGTTCCGGTAAAAAGCAGAAAGAGTTTACGGTTGGTTTCCATGATTGATCTATTATCGGCAGTTTCGCTTTTTATTTTAGGCGTCGGGTACCTGTATCGGGAGTTTCAATGAGCCCGCTCACAGAGCCTCCCCGACACCCTTTTCCTACTCTATCTCACAACTCTTTGAACTCGGCGATCAGGGGCGCATGGTCGCTCGGTGTGGGCGAGCGTCGTCTTCGGGTCCAGAGGTCGACCTCTATGTCAAGACACTCTCTGCACATCCTCTCATTTGCCAGGATGTAATCTATGCGCATCCCTTCGTCTCTCCAGATGCCGGCATTTCTGTAGTCCCACCACGTGAAACTCCTGCTTTCGGGGTGCAGCTCTCTGAAGCAGTCGTGCAGTCCGCATTCGAGCAGGCTGCGCATCTTCTCCTTTTCCGAAGCCAGAAATCCGACAGCACCTTCGAAGAGTTCCGGGTCGTAGACATCCATATCTTCGAGGGCTACGTTGAAATCACCCAGCAAGACAACCCTCTTCTCCCTCTCGAGGAGCTCTTTTACATAGGTCTTAAGAGCGTCGAAAAACTCCATTTTGTAGTTGTAGCGTTCACCGCCCATCTCCCCTCCGCGGGGAATGTAACAGTTTAGAATCGAGGTCTCTTCCGTTTTGACTTCGATAAGCCGCTTTTCGCGATCGAGAGTCCCGTTTCCAAACTCCGTCTTTATTTCCGAGAAGGGGATCTTTGAGCAGACGGCAACCCCGTTGAGCCGCTTCTGGCCGTTTACGGCGCAGCCGTATCCGAGCGACTCGAACGCTTCGAACGGAAACTGATCCCTCTCGCACTTTATCTCCTGAAGGCAGAGAATATCGACATCCCTCTTCTCCTTTAGCCAGCGGGAGATCAGGTCGATGCGGGAGCGGATCGAGTTTACGTTGAATGTGCAGATTGAAACGGACATTCTGTTCAATCCTTCAGCATATCGTTCATCCGCTTCGTATCGGGATTTTCGTTCGGGTCGCGTTTGGGCTTTCTAAGCTCCCAGACGAGTGTCGCTATAAGTCCCGCGGCGATTAGACCGATTGCGGTTATCTTTATCCAAAACTCCTGCGGCATAGAGACTCCTTTTTCGGTTTCGGTTCATAAAATCAGCATGGCGTCGCCGTAGCTGTAGAAGCGGTAGCGCTCTTTTATCGCCTCATTATACACTTTTATCGTCTTCTCCAGTCCCAAAAAGGAGGCTACAAGCATAATAAGCGTCGATTTCGGCAGATGGAAGTTCGTAAGAAGGTGGTCTACTCTAACGGGAGGGTTGCCGGGATGTAAAAAGAGGTCGCACTCTCCTGAGCCTCTTTTCGTGCGCACGTAGTACTCTACCGTTCTTGTGACCGTCGTACCGATAGCCAGAATAGGTTTGTCGGACTCTATGAGCTCCGCCGTCGACGGTGGAATCTCGTAATATTCACTGTGCATAGGGTGTTCGGTGATTATCTTCGCCTCCACCGGTTTGAAGGTTCCGGCTCCGACATGGAGCGTGATGGGGGCAGTTTCATGTTTTTCGGCAAGCTCTGTAAAGAGTTCGTCACTGAAATGAAGGGATGCGGTCGGTGCCGCGACTGCACCTTCATGTTTTGCAAATACAGGCTGATACATCTTTGAATCCGCTTCCGTATCTTCTCTTCCTATGTAGGGAGGAAGCGGCATATGACCCAGCCTCTCGAGATGCGGCAGCAACTCCTCGAAAGAGATACGCTCCTTTCCACTCTCCGAAAAGGTTACGACCCTGCTGCCGTCGGGGCGGAGCTCTTCTACTCTCGCTGCCAACTCTTCGCCGAAGAGGAGTTCGGTTCCGCTCCTGACTCTACCTTTTACAAGGA
>JALSXE010000408.1:0-8530 GCA_027072755.1 Campylobacterales bacterium
GGGGAGCGACTTCAAAGAGATCTTTACGACCTTCAAGCGCGTAGCCAACATAAGCAGAGATATCGACCTCGACGCCGATCTGGAGGTCGACCCCTCACTTTTTGAAAAAGAGGAGGAGAGGGCGCTTTACGACGCCTTCAACAGGGTGGTGCAAAAAGAGTACGCCGACTACGAGATGCAGCTTGACGCGCTCTTTTCCCTGAAGCCGCAGCTCGACACCTTTTTCGACAATGTAATGGTGAATGTCGACGACGAGAGGCTGCGAAGGAACCGGCAGAACCTCGTGGCGTCCGTATACAGGGCGTTTAGGAGCGTGGCCGATATAAAAGAGATCTCCGTCTGAGGATGAGCGCCTCTTGAGCGGCAGATACGACACTATAGTCCTGGGAGCCGGCATAGCCGGAGTATGCGCCGCGTACTGGCTCAAAGAGGCGGGCCAGAAGGTCCTTCTGCTCGACAAAAAGGGGCTTTTGGCCGGTGCGAGCGGCGCGGCGGGAGCCTTTCTTTCGCCCAGGCTCGGCAAGGGGGGCGACCTGCAGCGCATAACGAACGAGGCTTACGCTTTCGCACTTGGGTTCTACGCACAAAAGGTGCCGGAGGCCTTTTTTCAAAAGGGTCTCGTACGCATTCCGAAAGATGAGTCGGATGCCGAAAAGTTCAGGGTCTACGAAAAGCATCTCGACATCCCTTTTCGCCTCTGTGACTCCAAGGAGCTCCCGTTTGTCTCCAAAGAGGCCCTCGAATACGGCGCTTTCTGTTTTGAAGATGCCGCGTTCGTAGATCCTGCGTCGGTTGCCGAAAAGCTCGTCGAAGGGGTCGATACCGCCTTCGGAGCGGCCGATACTCCCAGAAAAGTCGGGAGCGGATGGAGGGTGGGGCGCTATCTGGCCGAAAACATCGTAATCGCCACAGGCTCCGACACCCTACCGGTAGAGATTCCCTACATAAAAATAGGCGGAGTCTGGGGTGAGCGGGTAGACGTGAAGAGCGGTGCCGATATTCCCGTGACTCTTCACAGACAGATTTCGGTCTCGGCAAATATCGGCGGAACCGTCCGCATAGGCGCCACCCACGTAAGGAACGATGCAAGAAGCGAGATAGAGCGCGTAAACGATCTGATAGTCTCGGCCATAGAGCTTGTGCCGGGGCTCAAAGATCAGGTTCTGACACGCATATATGCAGGAAGGCGCTCTTCTGTAAACGACCACTTTCCGCTCGTAGGAGCGGTCGCCGATTTGCAAGAGAGTGCGAAAAGGCTTAAAACCCCGCCAAGAAGCGTTAAGCCGGAGTCGGAAGAGATCGCAAGGATAGAGGGGTGCTATATCGTCGGCTGTTTCGGGGGCAGGGGGTTCGTTTTCGCTCCGCTCATGGGAAAGATGCTCGCCGACAAGATCGTAGAGGGCGCAAGCGTGGACGTCTCTGTAAGCCCGGACCGCTACCTGCTTCGTTCTCTAAGAAAAATAGGATAAGAACGTCTACAGCGCACTCCTGTTTCGTCCATTTTTCTTAGCTATATACAAAAGAGAGTCCGCTTTTTTATAAGCTCCTGTATCGAATTTTCATTGCTGTACTGCACTATGCCCGCACTGAATGTATAGTCGATTTTGGAGTCGATACTTGAATCTATGCTTCTTCTTTTCTTGAGCATCTTTCTGATGCGTTCAATAACGTTGTAGACATCCTCAGCTGTAGTGAACGGCATAAGAATCAAAAACTCTTCGCCTCCGTATCTGAACAGAAAGTCGCCGTCTCTCAGGTTTCTGTACAAAAATCGTGCGAAATCTTTGAGTACGGCATCTCCCGTATCGTGGCCGTATGTGTCGTTTATTTTTTTGAAGTTATCGAGGTCAAGCATGACCAGTCCTAACGGGTAACCATGACGTTTCGCTTTACTGAGCTCTTTGGGTGCGATCTCTTCTAGATAGTTTCGGTTGTAGAGTTTTGTCAGATTGTCCGTTATAGTCTTGTTGAGCAGCTCTTTTCTCTCTTTTTGCATCCGATAGTGGCCTATCTCTTTCATCAGCATAATGGAAAAGAGCTTTCTGAAGCTATTGAGAATTTCTATATCCTGTTCATCTATAATCTCCTCTTCTGAAAAGAGAAAATAGCATGCTCCGTTTGCCGAGTTCTGTTCATTATATGTGACGAACGGAAAAATGAGATAGTTGCTGTAAAGATCAGTACCGGGTATGCTGTTGCCGTGGTAAGCAGTGCTCTCTTCGCTTATAATCTCCTCGATGGCGGTGTAGAGGCCTGTTTCATTCAGGTCTGTTTCAATAGGGTGGCTTATGGAAGAGTCAAAGAGAACTACTTTGCCGTCTATACTGCTGACGCATACTATTCTTTCAAGGGAGAATAGTTCGTTTATCAGCATGATGATGTTACCGATCTTTTCGTAGACCGTCGTAGTCGTAAAGGTGATCTGCTCGAACATTTTAGATAGTATCTCGTTCGCTTTGGTAAGACGTCTTACATTTTTGCACCCTATAAACTGAAGGTATATGCCGACATCCAGTTTTCTAAGTCGGGAGATAAGATAGGGAACCATACTTTTGGGAAGTATAGAGCCGTGTTGGGGTGCTATCATCTCGATCCGCTTCTCCTCTATCGCATCCATACCGTGGTTTACAATCTCGCGGCTCGGCATATAGTGGGTGTGAAAGAGTTTCATCTGTTCGAAGTAGAGTTTGGCATCGTCTGCAAAAAGCTTGAACGAGTCTGTAAACGCTCCGAAAATATCGCTTGAGAAGAGAATACCTGTATCGGGATCATATGTGCATATGCTGCCGGCAAAGTGCATATACGGTGTGAATACGAACTCCAGTCTTCTGTTTCCGGCTTTAAGACGCCATCTGTTTTCGTCGACTTCGTAAAAATCGAGTCCCCATTTGTAGTGTTTGAACAAGGTTGCACTTCTCCAGTGAGTGACTAAAAACCTACCTTCCGTACCGATCTCGTTTACCAACTCTTCGACCGCTGTGGTAATGTCCGGATCTTGATGCTGACATATGATGTACTTTATGTTTTCAAGCGGCATCACTTCCAAAATCTTCTCTCTTGTTCCGCTCCAGGTCAGTCTTGAACCGGGGTCGATCAGAATCGACTCATCTTCATTCTCTATGAGATATACGTGGCACTGAAAGGGATCGTTAGGCAGAACATGTCCGACCCACCAGATTCGGGGAGCTATCTCGATGGCGTGATTGTAATCGCTTGGGCTGTTCTCCATCTATTAGTTCCTGTAAATTTAACATTTCTCTTTTCAAAATCGGCAAAAACATGGTCTATTAAAGCTTTGATGAAAAATATCGGTTATTAGAGTCATTTGCCGAATCCCCTGAAGTCTTTTACGTATAGTATATTTATTCCCTGGCCGGTATCTCTTACATCTACATCTATGCGTATACTTCTGGTTGCCTTGTACTGTATGATGAAGCTCGAAACCGTATCGTTGCGGTAGATTATCCTAAGTCGTTTTCCTACTCTTTTTCCCACCTCAATTCCGAAACCTCCGTTTTCGCTAGAGAGAAGATTGAGCGTGTCGAAACGGATGCCCGTGGCTGAACCTATGGCGTTTTTAAGGCCCATTCCAAGCAGCATCGTAGCGATTGAACCGCTCGGTTCACCCGATGACCTGAACGCCTCGTTCGCGGGTGCGCCGAAAAGGATGTAGCTCATTATGTCGTTTTGGCTCATCGGCGGTTCGGACGAGAACAGAAAGAGCGGTTTTGCAAGTGTGTGGCTTACGTAAATGTTGAACTTGTAGAAGTCGAGCTCGTAGGCTATGTGCAGGTCTAGGTAGGGGTTTACGGGGTTTGATCCTCCGAAATATATCTCCGAAGGCTGAATGGTGAATCGTTTGTCGGCCGCTTTTATTGTTCCGTCGACTATTTTGACGATTCCGAGAATTCCGAAAGGTTTTCCGGCCTCTTTCCAGAGGGTGATATCGGGTATGAACTCTGCCGTTACTTCGGGTATTTTATACTTCAGGGGACTCTTTGAATAGATATGTATATTGACTCTTCTTTTTGTATGGCTCGGCTCTTTAATATCCTGTATGATTACTATGTCCTGATCTTCCACGACATAATCTTTTTTCGGCCGATAGGTTATCAGACCCTCTCTGATATGAATCTCGCCTTCCGCCGCGATCTCCTGCGGTGAAATCTCAGCGGCTATGTTGACATCGGCGGTTATGTTTCCTTCAGGGCCGTTGTAGTGTGCCTTTTCGCCTTTGAGCGAGAACTCCCCTTTTGCGGTTTTAAAACTGTAAACCCCTCCGGCCGTCAACGTGTCCAGCAGGCTCAGTTTTTCTATATGCAGAGTACGGTTTTCATCCAGACTTATGATCGAGGGGCGCTTCTGAGTGAAACGGCGATCTTTGAAGGCGACCGAGTAGCTCTCTATAACGGCACGGTTCTTTTCGAGAGCTCCTTCAAGAGTATTGTCCAGGCCGTAGTAGATGTGCTGCGAATCGGGTTCCACCAGGTACCACGGGATATCGGTTTTATAACGGAGTGAAAAGGTGTCTGTCAGTTTGAGGTTGAAACGGCTCTTTATCTCCGCATCGATCATGGGCTGAGTCGTAATATTGAACTCATGCAAAAAAGCGTAAAGAGAGTCTATGTGCGCATTGAACGCCAGGTCCACTGTTCCGTCGGCATAGAGTCTGCCGTCCGTATCGAGTGACAGTGAGCCGATATTTGCCCACCCGTTTATCGCGCCGTTATGCTCGAAAAGTGTGAGGTCGGCCATCTTCTGCACTATACTCAATATCTTCTTCTCTTTCGAGATATATATAAATGTCGTTACCGCCGTTCTCAGGGGATCGGGAAGATTTTCCCAGATTCCACCCTTTTTATCTTTCGGAGTGACGGTCGAGCGAACAAGCAGGCTCTCTTTTTTAAGCTCTATGTAGCTTTCGGTTTTGGAGTAGTTTCCATCGAGAGAAACCACACCTTCGATATTCGGCTCGGGAAGCAGGTGTGCCGTGGCGTTGGCATCCATGCTTACGGTCTGACTCGAAAAGATGGCGGGAAGATGCTCTATATAGCTCGGTGTATGAGGTTTTGCCGAAGCGTGGAGCGCGAAGTTTCTGTAATCGCTGCTGTAAAGAGACACGCTAAAAGGCGAGGCATAGGTGTCTGCAACCAGAATTGTCGGGTCTCCCGCCGCATCTATTCTGAACTCTTTGAACGGCAGGGTATGTACGCTCTTTACAATTTTTCCGTCGATCTTGGTGGCGTACGCCCCGAAAAGAGTCGCAAGCAGACTCTGGCGCACATCTATGCGAAGCTGAGGCGTTTCAACGGTGTATGCCGCTTTCGCTTTTAGGTATCTCTCTTTAAGCAGATACTCTATTTCCGCTTTTGTCGCCGAGAGTGAGATGTTTGCATCTTTCAGACCGATTTTTCTCTTTATCGATGTGGAGATTTTCACGATTTTCGAGTCGGCATAGAGCTTTACCGGCAGCGAGTCGGGGATGCCTTCGATATAACTCTTTGCCTTCTGTGTGTAGCGCTTCGAGGGTGTCACCGTTCCCGTCGCGCGGACCTGCATATTTTTGAAAGTGCCGGCAAGTTTTGCCGAACCGTAAAGCGATCCTATGGAGGCTATAATCTTTTTTACATCGACTCCGTTCGCGGTAACTTCGATATTGCCGGCGTCCGCTTCAAACCTCACTGTTTCGGGTGAAACGATCTGCGCATCTTTGAGAATCACTTTTGTGACAAATAGAGGAGGAAAGGCGATGTTTGATTGTCCGCTCTTTTTTTCGGCTCTTTTTTTGAATCTCTCCGGATATATCCTCACCCCTTCGGCGGACACTTTCGCTACCGTCGGTTTCAGGTTTATCAGCCTCAATGGAGAGTAGGAGATTTCAAGGCTTCCTATTCGAACCGCTTTTTGATATTTGACGCCGTAGAGAGTGAAGCCGTTTATCAGGGATCCCTCTATTTTTTCAAATGTTATATCCGCAGGTTTCAGAGCCTTGTGAAGCAGGATATCGGCCGTCTTCGGATGGGCGACTATAAACAGCAGAGTGCCGCATACGATAAGAAGAAGCTGTAAAAGAGCGGCAAAGCGGCTGTAGAGTTCACCCATCAGAAGAGCTCTCCGATATGAAAATGGAGGGTGTAGCGGCTGAAGTGCTGCGCGTCGAAGCCGAGGTCGAAGGCTATGGGGCCTATGGGGGTCATATAGCGTATGCCGGGCCCCACGCTGATATACGCCCTGTTGTAATCGGGAATCGACTTTTGGCCCAGATATGTAAGGTCGCTAAACAATACACCGCGAAAGTTTCTGCCTATGTCGAACCTGTATTCGACTGTAGCCTCGGTTATGCTGAAGGCTCCGACCGGGTTGCCGAGGCCGTTTTTGGGACCCAGCTGACGGTATCCGAATGCCCTGTTTGAGTTCATTCCGCCCGCATAGAAGCGGTATGAAGGGGGAATGTGGCCCTGTTTGGCTTTGATGGCCCCTTGGCGCAGGCGCATGGAGAGTGTAGCGTTTTTTAGGGGGTGGTGGTACGCTCCGGTGACGAAGAGCTTGTAGTAGGTGGCATCCGATATCGGCGATTTTACGGAACCGGAGGCTTCTACACCTATTTTGTATCCTTTCGTAGGGTTTAGAACCGAGTCACGCCTGTCGAGTTCCCAGGCCCCGTTTGCCGAGACGATGAGAAGTTTACCGTTTGGAAAGTTCACGAGGTCGCCGCTGTCGGTCGTTGTTGTGTTGTCTATGGAGATGCTCTCCTGAAAAACCTGCGGCCAGCGCAGATGCTTGAGTAGAGCTTTCGCACGCATGGAACGCTCTTTGTAGCCGTCGAATATTTCGTAGTTGTATCCTGTTTCCGCCGCGAAACGGTTGTGGTTCGGCAACGGCATGTCGTAACTCCCCTTTATGTAGCGGCGAACCTGTGAGTATCGCGTCTGAAGGCCGACGGTTTTCAGGTTTTTCGGGAAATTTCTGTGCTTGATGCCCATTTGAACGTTCAGCCCTTCATCGCTACTGTAGCCGGCTCCCGCTGTGAAATGGATCGGCTTCGGATAGAGCGAAACGGTAACTTTCACCGGAACCCTGTTTCCTTCATGTTTGGCATCGTCTATGATGACGCGCTCGACGCCTTCGTTGGCGTAGATCTCTTTGTAGCTTTTTCTGATAAGCTCGGCTGAATAGGGGTCGCCCTCCCTGAAATAGAGCAGAGATCGTACTATTTTCTCATCCAGCCCAGGCGGGGTTTTTATGGAGATTCTGCCGAATATGCACGGTTCGTTCGGCTCTATATCGTAAACTATATAGGCAAGGTCGTTTTCTATGTCTATGTAGGCTTTGGCATCGAGGTCTACGTTGCAGTAGCGGCGGTTTGCATAGAACTCTTTTATCCTCTCTTTGCTCTGTACGAACTTTTCGGCATCGAATCTGTCGCCTTTTTTAAACGGAAGCAGCTCTTTTATATCCAGTGGAGAGATGTATGAGACGTCGGCGACCGTTACCGCTTTGTGCTCTTCGATTTTTATGACGATCTTATCTTTTTCCACACGGTAAGTGATCTTTACATGGTAAAAACCGTGGGATTTGTAGTAGTTTTCCAGCAGCGGGACCATCATATCCAGCTTTTTGGGGTCAAGCTTCGGTCTCTTTTTCCAAAACTCGAAAAAGTAGGGTTTTTCGATCCCCATCGCTTCATAGAGCGATCTGTCATCTATAGACCTGTTTCCCGAAAAATCTACATAGAGAGGTTCGGCCAGCGCTAAGCATAGAGTCACCATAAAGAGAGCGGCCGCTCTTTTCACCACACCCCCTCTTTTTGTTATGATTATACCAAAGGAGAGGCATGAAGACGCTCATTTTCGATCTTGACGGGACCCTTGTAGATACGAGCAAAGACATAACCGCATCTATCAATTTTATCCGTTCCGAAATTTACGGACTGCCTCCTCTTGCGGAGCGGGAGATTGTAAGTTTGATGAATCGTCCGGGGCTTAACCTTGCATACGAGTTCTACGGAGTGGAGCGGTACGAGAAGAGGGCGAGAGAGATGTTCGAAGAGCACTACAGTCGCCAGTGCCTTCAGAGCGCGAGGAGCTTCGACGGAATACCGGAACTTCTTCAGATTTTGGATGAGAACGGTGTAGAGATGTTCGTCGCCACCAACGCTCCAACCAAAACATCGAAGATCATACTCCAAAAGTGCGGTATTGCCGATTTTTTTGTCGATGTAGTCGGTGCGGACAGGGTTACAGACCCAAAGCCTCATCCGCAGATGCTAAAGATGATAACAGAGAGTCGAAACAGAGAGCGGTGCTGGATGGTGGGTGACAGTTTGAAAGATGTTATGGCCGCCCGTGGTGCCGGCATAACCCCGATCTTTGCGAAATGGGGTTTTGGCGATGAAGTTGAGATCGAAGAGGAGCTCGAAACAGAGGCAAAAAGGCCAATCGATATCCTCAAAGTAGTCGAGGCACTGACCGAATAGCATTTTCATACGATCATAGTCCGAGATTTTTATTGACGAAGAACCAGGCCAACC
>JALSXE010000409.1:0-8404 GCA_027072755.1 Campylobacterales bacterium
AAATCTAACATGTGTATATGCAGTTAACAAAATCCAATATAAGGGTAAAGAGAAGTATAGCCTGTTCGATGTGGGAAAGCTTGTAAAAGAGTAGTTCTCGAGCTTTCTTTGAGGCAGTAAAAGCGATATAATGGCACATCAAGATTAATAACTGACCTTACGCACCTATGACACCTCTGAGCAAAAGAGAAAGCGTTAGATGCAAGGCGGAAGTTCTCCGGCGTAGCCGAAGCTACGGTGGAGGTTTTCCAACGAAGCAGATGATGCTTTATCTTTTTGTCCCTTTAGGGATGGCATAATTTGCACACAATTTCCGCGTTAGGAAGATTTGAAGCTACCGGTAGCTCCTGCATCTTCCTGCCTTGAACTTGGATGCAACTTATGCCACTCAGAGATGTCATAGGTGTGTAAGGTCAGTTAAAGAAGTGCAAGTGGACGAAAAAGAGCTTTACGATACTACAATGGACCATATGATGAACCCGCGCAACTACGGCAAGCTCGACGATGCCGACGCGGTGGGCATAGGCAAAAACCCGCAAAACGGGGAGATGGTTATTGTCTATCTGAAGATTTCCGACGGTAAAATAGAAGATATAAAGTTTCAGGCGAAGGCGTGTATGACTACCGTTATAGCGGGCTCCATCTTTACTCAGACTGTAAAAGGGGCTTCGGTCGAAGAGGGTAGGGAGCTCACTTCAATCATGCTGGAGAAGCTCGATCTCATGCCGCCCGAAGAGGCGGCCTGTTCGGAGATGGTGGCAGAGGCGTTTTTGGCGGCGCTGGATCACTACGAGGCCAAAAAGAGCGATCCCGACGCTCCGCCTCCTACGAGGATGATAACCAAAGCGTGCGCGGTAGAAAATGGTGAAAAAGAGAGGGCAGAAGATGGCTAAGAGACTATTTACATCGGTTCACGAGGGGTGGCTGAGGCTGCTTTTTGCCTCGTTTGCCATAAAAGACAGAGAGTTCGGCGAGAGGCTTTATGACTTTTCCGAGATTCTCTACAGGCATCTGCGTTTCATAGAGTCCGTTTACGTAAAAAAGGGCATAGAGTACAGCTATGAGCGGCCCGCCATAGAGCTCGGTTTCAAAACAGAAGGCGAGGCCGCTCTCTTTTGTGACGAGGCGTTGGGGCGCATAGAGTCGCAGCTCGGTCCGAGTGCGGACCCCCTCGCAAACAGGATGATAAGCGATCTCAACTACATACGCACCGTTTTAAAAAGAGAGAGCGAAAGAGATGCCGAAGTTACCGCCTTCGACAAGTCTTTGAAACTCGAGGGCAGGGAGCTCGACAAGAGCTCTCTGGATGCGCTTGTGATGTTTCTGTTCGAAGAGAGTTACAAGGAGTATGAACTTATCGTCATCTACTCGTACGCCCAGACGCAGGTGGAGGACAAGAGGGTGGCCGAGATCTTTCAGATACTCATAGACGAGTCGAAGTTCCACCTGAAGTCTTTCGCGCTTATGATGGCGAAGATGGGTATTTTGGCGGTTCCGAGAATGGTGACACAGGAGATCTACCGCTTCGAGTCCCTGAAGAGGTTTCTTGAAAGCGGCATAGAGGAGGAGCTTGGAGCCAAGGAGCAGTGCAGGGCTTTGGCCGAAGCTGTCGACGACGAGGAGCTTAGCTCATTTTTCGATTTCATAAATTTTCAGGAAGATTACCACATAGCGCTCATGAAAGAGGCGCTCGAGAGGATATAGATTGGCCAAAAAGCATATAACAAACACCGTTTCGCAACTCTTCGGAAAGTTCGCCGACCACGAGTTTCCGTCCAAAATACAGTCGTTCATAAACCACGCCTATGTAAACCTGCTGGGGCTCGACATGAGCGAGTTCGCGCCACCGTCGACCTACCCGACACTAAACAAACTCTTTACAAGGGAGCTTAAAAAGGCCCGCCCGATCGACCGGAGGGCAGGGGCGCTCATTTCGCCGGTGGATGCTTATGTAACCGAGTGCGGGAAGCTGAAAAGAGATATATCGATGCAGATAAAAGGGATGGAGTACAGCATAGACGACCTTCTGACGCTCCAGTACGGCAAAGAAGCGAAAAAGCTCTATGACGGCACATACATAAACCTCTATCTCTCACCTAAAGATTACCACCGCTACCATATGCCCTACAAGCTGCGAATAGCCTCCATTTTGCACCGGCCGGGCAAGCTCTATCCGGTCAACTTTCCGTCGCTCAGGCGCCGAAAGGAGCTGTTCGTAGAGAACGAGAGGGTCATTCTGGAGTGTTTTACCGAAAACGGCGGCCGGATGTTCATAGTTTTGGTCGGGGCTTTGAATGTAGGAAAGATGACGATAGCTTTCGACCACCGCATAAAGACAAACGCTGACAGATACGAGCCCACCTTCTACAGCTACGACAAAAAGCCGATGTGGCTCTACAAGGGCGATCTGCTCGGGATGTTCATGATGGGCTCTACGGTGCTGCTCTTTGCCGAGCCGGGGCTCATGGATGTGAGGACAAACGACCGGACACACGTGCGCTTCGGGCAGAAGGTTGCACATATAAACGAGTAGAGAGGAGACAGAGATGGGAAAAAGACTTTTTGCGGCCGCCGCCGCACTTTTCGGGGTGCTCTTTTTCTCCTCCTGCCACGGTACGGAGCCTGCGATAGAGGGAGCGGATCACGGCCTCATTATGAAAGAGACGGAGGTTGACGGGCGGTTGAGAAGGTATGCCCTCTACATTCCTCAAGGTCTCGGCATCGAGCCAGTACCTATGGTCTTCTCTCTGCACGGCGGCGGGGTATATATAGAAGATATGACAGGCCAAAGCGGTCACAAGAGCCCGCATAAACTCTGGATGGAGATAGCCGAACGCGAAAAGTTTATAGCGGTCTACCCAGAAGGGCTAAACGGCGCTTACTCAAAACCCACATGGAACGACTGCAGAGGTGATGCCACGGTCAACTCCGGGGCGGACGATCTGAAGTTTTTGACAAATCTTGTCGACGAGATTGCGCAAAAATATCCGGTAGACAGAAAAAGGGTCTACGCTTCAGGCATCTCCAACGGCGGCTTCATGGCGCTGAGGCTCGGTGTGGAGGCTCCCGAAAAGTTTGCGGCGGTAGCGGCGATAGCCGCCGCCATGCCGGCGGTCTCCGAGTGTCGGCCGCCACAGGTGCCGATCTCTGTTCTCTTTATGAACGGGACGACCGACAAATTTATGCCCTATGGCGGCGGAATGATCTCGAATCCTCCCAAACCGGACCACGGAACCGTACTCTCCACGGAAGAGTCCGTTCAGATTTTCACTACACTCGACGCTACTGCCGCTCAGCCGCAGACCTATCTCTTTGCCGACCTCGATCCCGACGATGGAGGAAGGGTAACGCGCTACAGGTATGCAGGAGGCAAAGAGGAGACCGAAGTCGTTTTATACAAAGTAGAGGGGGGAGGCCACTCGGCCCCCAGTATAAAAGAGCGATACTCGGCTATTTACGAGTACTATTTCGGCAAGCAGAACCACGACATAGAGGCTGTCGAAGAGATATGGTCTTTTTTTAAAAGGCATAGCCGCTAAAGCGGTGCGGAAGCTTTAGCGCTTCTGTTTGAGGTGTGTCTCCACATACCTTGCGACACCCATCAGCGTCTCGTCGTCATACTTCACACCCCAGCCGGGCATGTCATCTTTTTGCGAGCCCCAGTGTTTACCGCCGTATTTCGCGAAGAGAAATATCTGTTTCTCGGTAAGCAGTATTTTGGTCAGGTCGTACGGGAAGATCGACTTTTCCGGGTTGTAGGTGGCGACGCCGTTGCCTTTTCCCTCTTTGCCGTGGCAGTAGGCGCAGTTTCTGAAGAAGATCTTTTTTCCTCTTTTAAGAGCCTTTGCACTCAGCTTTGAAGAGTCGTAGCTCAGCTCTTCTACTTTTTTGTGACTCTCTTTTGCGAATCTATTGTATACATAATGCGCTACGGCTTTTAGGGTGTCGTCATCGTACACACTCTCCCAAGCCGGCATTCCTGTAGTCACGGCACCCCAATGGTTTGCACCCTTTTTCGCAATCAGAAAAATCTGCTTTTCGTCGAGTATGGAGCGGGTAAGGTTTCTCGGCTGCACATTGAACCCTCCCTGTTTTAATCCGGTTCCGTCCTTGCCGTGACAACCTGCACAGGTCTGGTCGAATATCTCTTTTCCTCTATCCATCATATCACTATTCGCGCTATCTGCGGCGACTATAGACAGAAGCAGGGATGCGGCGGTTAAAACTCTTATCATGCTATCTTTCCTTTCAGGTTTTGAATTTGTTCAGTTTTTCGTTCAGCTCGTTTACGACATTTAGCATCTTGTCCGAAACATCGCTTATCTCGTGCAGCAGATCCTGCGATTTTTTCGACTCTTCGGAGAGAATCTCGATCTGTTCTATCACGTTTCCGGTCTGTTTGGCGACCTCTATGGAGTCGTCGACGGTCTTTTCAATGAACTGCGTGGTTTCGTTCATTATGGTAGACATACTCTGCATACTCTGCTGAACTTCGTCGGATACTTCTGCCAGACTCTGCGTCTTCGCTACGTTCCCGTTTATCTCTCCGCTTGCGTCGGCCACCGCCTGTACGATCGTGTTGACCGTCGTATTTATCTCCAGAATGCTCTTTTGTGTCCGCTCCGCAAGCTTTCGGACTTCGTCGGCGACTACCGCGAAGCCGCGACCGTGTTCGCCGGCTCGTGCGGCCTCTATGGCTGCGTTTAGCGCCAGGAGGTTGGTCTGGTCCGCGATATCTTCGATCACCTGAAGAACAGATTTTACATCCTGGACGCTCGAAAGCAGTGTATTGAGCCGTTCCGCAAGCTCCGCCTCTCTATGGGCGTTTTGCTGGATCTCTTCGACCATCCCGGTTATCTGTCTGTGAACATCCTGCAGTGTTCTGTTTACCTTCTGCACATCTTTTCTGGTGTCGTTGGCGTCTTCAACATTGCTCTCGAGGCTCTTCTTTACATCTGAACTTGTTTCCGTGATATTCGAAAGCATATCCGCCTCGCGGCCCATAATCTCTTCAAAGCGGCGTTTCACTTCGTTTAGGTGTTCGGAGATAGCCATATTTTCCGAGCCGGACTCTTTCGCTTCGGATATCACTTCGTGAACAAGTCTGAGGAAGCGGTTTATGTAGTGGCTCGCTACACCTATCTCGTCATTTGTGTCTATCTTAAGCTCTCTTGTAAGGTCCCCGTCACCGCTGCTTAGCTCTTTGGTGGTGACGGTAAGCTGTCTTATGGGCTTCAGAATCGATCTTGCAAGAAACGGCATTACGATCAAAACGAGAGCGATAATGGCTATCAGCAGTGTGATAACCTGCATCTTCATGGTGCTGCGAACCTCTTTGGCCTCTTCGTTCAGCCTCTTCGACAACTCCTGAGTCAGCGAGGTTATCTGCCCGAGTTCCGTAAATATGTTGTTTCTCTCTCCGTGGAGCTCTCTTAGATGGGCTATATAGCTTTTGAACCCTTCGTCGTACCGGGTAAGCTGCGAGAAGATCTCCGATACGAGCTGCTTGTTTTGCGGCTCTTTTCTGACCTTCCTTTTCAGGTAGAGTGTATAGTTCAGCAACTCTTCGAGTTCCGAAAAGACCCTCTTTTCACCTTCGTCGGTAAGCAGAAAGTTGTCATCCATCTCTTTTATCCGCAGCTCTTTGAGCATATCTCTGAGGTTGTTTGCGGCGGAAGAGATAACGACACTGTTGCGAATCTGTTTGATCGGGGCGTTGTTTTGAACGAGCTCTACGGTAGCCGTGTCTATTCTTTGGGTTAGCTCCTGAATCTTTTTGCTAACTATCGAAGAGAAGTTTTCAAGATCGGCCCTCGATTTTTTTTTACTTTCGAGTGTCTTTTTGAATAGCTGCAGATCCTCTTTCAGTTTTTTTGCCAGAATACCGATTTTTTTGGCTTTTGTGACGATCTCATCACTGCTACCGATCTTCTCGAGCTCTCCACTAGCCCTCTGCATGGTTTCGGCACTTTTGATAGCTGTCGCGGTTTTAGTCGAATCCTCCTCCCATAGCAGTTTGTTGAGACTCTCCATATTGTTGTTTAGTGTGGTGTTTATCTGAGTGGCCAGTGAAGCCTGCCTGTCGATCTCCTCTATTATCGAGTTTTTGTACTGGAAGACGGCGTAAAAAGTGAGCATCAGCAGTATTATGAAGATCGTAAGCGTATATATTTTGGTTTTTATAGTGATGTTTTTAAGCATTCTCTCTCTGTCCTCTCTTCTTTTGATAAGAGTATCTCTGCCGCCGAGGCTTCGGGCCGGATTTCAAAAAAGCTGTAATCCGGGTCAACCTTTTTGAAATCGGCCCCGTATGCACCGGATGGCATACAGGGTTCGATCCTCACTTTTCCACTTCGATCGTGAGGTGCATATTCGGATGAATAGCGCACTCAACCTCGACCTTGCCGGGCTTTTTCATCGTGACGGCCACATCCTGACCCGGTTTTTGCATACCGATGTCGAATTCGTCCGCTTCGCTGTCGCTGAAGGCGTTGTGGGCAAATCCGTCGTCGTTTTTGAAAATTATCCTGTCGCCTACTTTTACCTTCAGGTGATTGGGGTGGAAAGCTTTGTTCTTCTGTACGACGACCCAGTCTTTAGCGTATATCGATGTGCTTATCGCCGCCGCCGCGACAAATAACGTAACTATCTTTTTCATACTCTGTTCTCCTTCTTTTTACTGCGGGAATTTCGATGGAGCCGTAATGTTCATAGGCTCGCCTTCGAGGGTTTTGAGAAAATCGACAATAAGTCTGATTTCATCCGGTGTCAAACCTCTGTCTACGATAAGCGGAGAGAGATTCTTGCTGTTTGGGAAACGCCCGCCGTTACCGCATACCGCCGTGGCCTCTTCGAGAGTTTTGATCGAGCCGTCGTGAAAATATGGAGCAGTAAGGGTTACGTCGCGAAGGGTCGGCGTCTTGAACGCATGGAACCATGCGGCACGCTTTTTCAGTTTGTAGCGCCCTATGTCGCTGTCGCCGAGACCGAGGTTGTGGAAACTGCCGTCCGTGAAGTTGAACCCGTCGTGGCAGTTGTTGCATTTGCCTTTGCCTGTGAAGAGGGCGAAACCTTTTTTGGCATTCTCGCTGATCGCGTTTTCATCCCCTTTGGCGTATCTGTCGAACGGTGACTCCGTAGAGACTACGGTTCTTTCGAAAGTGGCGATCGCTTTGGCTATGGTATCTTTCGTGATCCCTTCTCCCGGATACGCCTTTTCAAAGAGTTCTCTGTACCCTTTTATACCCTTCAGTCTCTCTACGAGTTTATCCAGATCCATATCCATCTCAACGTCGGCCTGGATCGGTCCGAGTGCCTGCTCTTCGAGAGACTTTGCTCGTCCGTCCCAGAACTGATGGCGCTGGTATGCGGTATTTATTATGGTGGGTGAGTTTCTCGGCCCCTGCCGGCCCTCTATACCTATCGCTTTGGGCAAACCGTCGCTCCACCCCAGGTCCGGGTTGTGGCATGTAGCGCAAGATACGGTGTTGTCTCGCGAAAGTCTTGTATCGAAGTAGAGGAATTTGCCCAGCTCTATCCTCTCGGGCGTTATCCGGTTGTTCTTCGGTGCGGGAATCTTGTCCGGCCTGAGCCATTTGCTCATATCCTCTTTGGCCGCAACCGAAGTACTCAGTAGTGCAGCCATAAGGCTTCCGGTCAAAACAGCGCCGAAACTGCCGAAATCTCTCATAGTTACTCCTTGTTTGCAATAATATATTTTCACAATGGCAAGATTCGAAACAGTTCATAAAACTTTATGATCCTATTCGGCTCGATATATCTTCCCATTGCAACTTACATGGTAAAATCGTCGAAAATAAATTTAATTAAAGGGGTGACATGAAAAAAAATATTATTTTTTCAGTTTGTGCAGCGGCAGCGTTGGCCACGGGGATTCATGCTGAGAGTTCACTTGCGGAAGCCGTAAAAAACGGCAAGGTAAATGGAAATATAAAGTATTACTACATAAATACGCACAAAGAGAAAAGCAGCGGCAACTCAACCTCATTTGCGAACTCTATAGGCGGTAAGCTTACATATACAACAGGCAAATGGGAAGGTTTGGATGCGACCGTAACGTTCATGACTACGCAGCCGTTCGCACTGCCGAACAATGTCGATACATCGATCATAGGGCGCGACAATGCCGTAAAAGCGGGCCAGGCTCCCGGCGGTGTAGCAGGACAGAAGGGTTTTTCCGTACTGGGTGAAGCGTATGTCAGCTACAGCCGCGACAACTTCAGCTTCTGGGGCGGACGCAAGGTTATAAAGACTCCCCTTATAAACGCGAAAGAGGTCAGAATGCTCCCCTCCGCCGTAAAGGGAGCACATGCAAGTATGAATTTTGAAGGCGGATTCAGAGTGGGAGTGGCATATCTGGACGCTTTCAAGCAGAGAACATCTT
>JALSXE010000410.1:0-31653 GCA_027072755.1 Campylobacterales bacterium
CGAGGGCACCATCGACCCGAGGAAAAAGGACCGTCCCAAGCCGGTGCGTGCCAACCGCACCGGCGAGGTGCTGCGCAAGATGTTCAACCTCGCCGTCGAGTGGGGGATGCGCAAGGACAACCCTGCTTCCTCGTTCCGCCGCCGCCTGGAGCAGGAGGAGAGAATCATAGAGAATTTCGTCCGCATAGAAGAGGCCGGCAGAGAGCTTTTCATGCTGCTCGACACCATGAGAGAAGAGCTTCATGCAAAGAGGAGCAACAACGGCACCGATAGCGTTTCGGCCCCGTGAAGCTCCGCATAACCGGGAAAGTTCCAAACGCCAAGCAGCTTTCGATAAATACGTCCGTAAGTATCGATGATGTAGAATATACAAACTTCCAAAACTTCGGAGTCTAAGCCATGGTCGAAAAAATTCTGAAAAAAATCAAATCGCTTCCGCCGCTTCCCGAGAGCGTCAACAGAGTAAGACAGATATGCAACGATCCGGAAGGAACCGTAAAAGAGCTCATTCCGGTCGTAAAGAAGGATCCCATGTTCACCGCCGACATTCTCAAAGCCGCGAACTCCCCCCTCTACGGTTTCAGTCAACAGATCACCTCGATAGATCAGGCCGTCGCGCTCTTCGGAATGGGGACGATACAGGGTTTCGCCATATCCTACGCCGTAAGAAAGAGTTTTCCCGCCACTCTCTCCCCCTACGGTGTCGGAGCGTCACACCTGATGGAGGTTTCCACCCTGCAGAATGCACTGGCACTGCAGTGGGGCAAGAGTCAGGTCACTACGCACAGAGACGAGATGATAACACTCTCCCTGCTTATGGAGCTCGGCAAAGTGGTCGCTTCGATCACCCTCGAAGAGGCTGGAAAGGCGGAAACTTTCAAGTCGGAGATAACAGAAGCCAAGACGCTGGGAGAGATAGCCGAAACGGAGAAGAGATTCCTCGATATCACAAGCGAATGGATAGCCGCACTCATGTTCAAACACTGGAAGTTTCACGAAAGCATGATCTCGATGATGCGATATATTCACGATCCCGAAGATGCCCCGGAGCAACTGCGTCTTCAAACAGAAATTCTGAGTGTCGTAAAAGAGGCGGTCCCGTTTTTGAAACCGCTCTGCGAGGAGTGTGTGCAGTCTGCTTACGAGAAAGCGGACAGGTACGGCCTTCAGGCGCAGAGACTCCACGAAGTTATCGAGAAACTCGGGTAGATGAGGGCGTTTCTTACCCAAATAGCCAAAGGTGCCTACAGAAGTGACATAGATAGCAGCTTCATCCCCCTTCTTGAAGAGCTGATACGAGAACATATCGTAAAAGAGAGCGGCAAAACAGTAAAGCTCAACGAAAAGTACCGCGCCGGAACCGTAGACCTGCTGCCCTCCGGAACAGCCTTCGTGGAGATGATCGGAGCCAAAGGGAGGGACCTTCTCGTAGAACCGCGGAATCTTCACGGAGCCAAAGGCGGAGATTACGTCATCGTCCGCCGTCTGTTCGGCAAAGCCGGCAGACCGTCGGCTAAAGTGGTAAAGATCGTTCAGCCCGCTTTCGTCTACTCGGTCGGCTACATAAAACTGACAGAGTCGGGCCCTATGCCGTTTCATATAAAGACAGACCTTCCGATGGAGCTTAAAAGCTCAACCGAAGAGCTGGAGACCGATACCGTCTTCCAGGTAGACAACAGAACCTCGGAAATCATTCGCATACTCGGCTCCCTGAAAGATCCGAAAGTGGACGAAAAGATTTCACTGGCCATCTTCGACAAACGGGAGAGCTTCAGCGAGGAGGCCGAAGCGGAAGCGAGGAGCCGGGGAGACGAGGTGGACGCCTCTTTGTATCCGGGGCGAACCGATCTGCGCCACCTACCCTTCTGTACGATCGACCCGGTGGATGCGAAAGATTTCGACGATGCGATTTTCTGGGACGACAGACGTGGAGTCCTGTATGTGGCCATTGCCGACGTAAGCAGTTACGTAACGGAAGAGAGCGCCATCGACAGGGAGGCGAAAAAGAGGGGCTTCTCCATCTACTTTCCGCACAAATCGATACCGATGCTGCCCAGAGCACTGAGCGAAAACATATGCTCTTTGAAACCGAATGTCGACAGGCTGGCCTATGTATGCCGAATGGAACTGGACAGAGATCGCCTCGAAGTGAAAAAACATAGCTTCTTCGAAGCCGTAATCCGTTCGAAACGGCGCTACAACTACGACGAGATAGACGGCTGGTTCCAAAAGGGTCTTAAGGAGTGCCCGCAAGAAGAGAAGCAGACACTTCCCTTCATATTCGAACTGAAAAAGGTGACTGACAGATTGAGGGAAAAGCGTCTGAAAAAGGGCTACGACTTCCGGTCGACCGAGGTTCGCATGGAGCTGGACGAAGAGCAGAACCTCCTCTCTACACGCATCGAAGAGTCCACCCCGTCGCACAAGCTCATAGAGGAGTGTATGCTGCTTGCAAACAGAGCCGCGGCGGAGCACTTCGACTACGGACTCTTCAGGATCCACGAACCGCCCACGCGGGAGCGTATAGAGAAGCTGGTGGACGAGCTTGGTAAAATAGGGATCTACACCGAAGAGAGCATGGAGGATTTCCACTCGCTGGTGCTCTCTCTTCAGAAAGAGGCACGCAGAATGGATATAGAGCCGTATGTAGACCAACTCATAATACAGACCCAGAAGCAGGCGAGCTACAGTGCCGAAAACGTTGGACACTTCGGCCTCGGTTTCGAACGCTACACCCACTTTACATCGCCGATACGCCGCTACTCCGACCTGACGGTACACCGTCTTTTGAAAGCGCTCCATTCAGGAGACGACGAGAGAAGGGAGTACCTGCTTAGAAACGTCGAACCGCTCAGCATAAGAGTAAGCGAACTTGAGCGTGAAGCGACACGTGTGGAGTGGGATTTCATGGCGCGTAAATATGCAAGGTGGGCACGGTCGCACAAGCATGAGACTCTTCACGCGGTAGTCGTCGAAGCCGCGCAGATTCCGGCCGCAACGACCGATGCGCCGATTGTCGGGATGAGGCTCTTTTGCGACAAGAGCGACCTGTTGCTGTTCGACAGGATAGAGGCGAAAGTGAACATAGTGCACCTTCCGCAGGCCAAAATATTCGTCCTTGTCGAACGCTCAAAACATCTGCTTGAGGAGAGTTGAGAATATGTACAAACGCGATTTCGACATGCTGCTCGAGCGAAAACAGATACCGAAATCGGTAATGCTCTACGGCGACAACGACTACTATATAGACGAGTCGATAGAGCGCATAGCGGAGTTGACGGGAGCCGAAGAGACGATTCTCAAGCTCTACTTCGACGAGTACGATTTCCAGAGTGCGAAAAACTACCTCGGGCAGAGCTCACTCTTCGGAGACGTAAACCTTCTGCTGATCAAAAGCGACAGAAAGATTCCCAAAAAGGAGCTTTCGCAACTCATAGAGCTTGCGGCAAGAAACGACAACAGCTACTTCGTATACGCATACACCGGAAGCGACTTCAAAACGATGACTTCGAGCTTCTCTCCGAAAAACGGCGCACAGCATGTACGCTTCTTTCCACCGAAGTTGAACGAAGCCGTTTCGATCGTACAGCAAAAGGCCGCGCAGATGGGTGTCGAGATAGATCGATATGCCGTGGAGCACCTGCTGAACGCACTCGGGCTGAACCTCTCGATGGCCGTCAACGAACTAAAAAAGCTCTCAATACTGCCCGGGCCTATCGGCATAAAAGAGATAGACGAGCATATCTTTTCACTTGTCCCTGCGGCGATGGAGGAGTCTCTGGTCTCGCTCTTCTCCCAAAAGGGGCTCGACGACCTCTTGAAGCAGATAAACCAGCTTGGCGAGGATGAGTTCGCCATATTGCGTGCCGTCGAGTACTTCGCCTCCCAGCTTTTTCTTTTTCATGCCCACATAAAGCTCTTCGGCACCGCTGATTCTAGCGCTGTTCTAGGGTATCGCCTGCCGAAATATCTCGAGCAACAGAGGGCTCAGCTCGCGACGAAGATATCTACCGAAAGGTTCGAGAAGATACTGGACGCGCTTGCCGAGGGAGAGATTGCGATAAAGAGGGCCGGCGGATCGTCACAGAAGGAGACGCTCCTGCTTTCTATTTTAATAAAAATTAAATCTTTCTTAGGGTAAAATCGCGATGCTCTTTGCTCTTTCTTTTCGAACAGGATCGAAAAGAGAAAACCACAAGGGCTAATACCACAAGGAGATTATCCATAATGAGAAGACACTACGAAACTCTATTCGTCGTCAAACCGACACTGACGGAAGAGGAGATCAAGGGACAGATCGAAGGGGTCAAGTCGATCCTGGAGAAAAACGGTGCCGAAATCGCCGCAACCTTCGACTGGGGAATGCGGAAACTGGCTTACGAAATAGAGAAGAATCCCCGCGGATACTACTATGTAATCTACTATACGGCTCCGAGCAGTCTTATAAAAGAGCTGGAGAGAACCTTCCGTTACAATGAAGAGATAATCCGCTTTCTGAACGTAAAATATGAAAACAAAAAAGAGATCAACGCGTGGCAGAATCTCGTAAACAGAGCGGGTGCCGCGAGCGCTAAAAAAGAGGAAGCCGCCAAGACGGCCGAAACGGCAGGCGAGACTGCATAAAAATTTCAAGGCCATTCGATGTTCAACAAGGTAATCCTGATCGGGAATCTGACACGTGACGTGGAGCTGCGCTACCTTCCAAGCGGCCAGGCTCTTGCAAAGTGCGGCATAGCGACCAACCGTCGATACAAAGATGCCAGCGGAGCACAGAAAGACGAGACGATGTTTATCGATTTCACCGTCTGGGGCCGCTCCGCGGAGGTGGCCAACCAGTACCTGCACAAGGGGAGCCGTGTGCTTCTTGAGGGGCGCCTCACACTCGAGCAGTGGACCGACCAGACCGGTCAGAAGCGAAGCCGCCACTCCGTAACCGTAGAGAATCTCAAGATGCTCGACCGCAAGGGCGAGAACGAGGCTGCGGCACAGGGAGGATACGCAGAACCGGCGCCGAGCGGCAGGCAAGCAGAGCCGGCCTACTCCGCTCCACAGAAGCAGCAGCCGCAGGAGCTGCCGAGTATCGACATCGATGAAGACGATATACCGTTTTAACATATAGCCGAAACAGATATAGAAAAAAAGGATAGAAGATGGCAGAAAGAAGAAAATACTCCAAAAGATACTGCAAATATTGCGAAGCTAAGGTCGAGTTTATCGACTATAAAGATCTAAACAGCATAAAAGCCTCCCTTTCGGAGCGCTACAAGATAATGCCCCGCCGACTCACAGGCAACTGCAAGCGCCATCAGGAGATGGTGGAGAAGGCTATAAAGAGGGCGCGTGCGGCGGCACTCGTACCCTATATTGTCGACCACAAACGCGTTATCGCAAACCCTTTCGAAGAGATCAAGTAACACCTCTGCCGCTCCAAACTTTTCGGAGCGGCACCGCATTTAACACTACTCCACACTTCAACCGCAAAGCAGCGTAGCGACCGGCACAGCCTGCATGAACCGCAGATATGCAAAGATGTTGTAAAAAATTGTATAATTGCATAGATTCCACAACAAGAGTTTTTTCGTGAAGACAGCTGCGATCGCCATACTCTTCCTCATCGCCGTTTTCGTTATGTGGCGGCTCAACGGTGCGAAGAAGCCTCCATTTAAATTTAGCGGTCAGACTCTGCATCTGCACATCGGTACCTGCTCGATAGATCTGCCTACATATGGGCAAAAAGATGAGCTTGTAGACGTCCTTGAGATCTCGAGAAGAGTCGTCAAGCTTCCAAACGGTTCTACACTGCTTTACGAGAGTGTCGATTTTCCGGCAACCTACGACTTCTCTTTCCCGCCGGATGCGGTGGTCGCAAAAGTTTTCGGATTTAACCGCTACAGTATAGAGGCCGAAACCCGGCACATATCGATTATAAAAGGGGAAGATTCGGAAGGAAGAGTTTTCAGTGTGCTGGTTGTACCGGAAATCGCTCATAGGCTCGAGATGCTCTACCCTCTTGATGAAGAGACGGTGAATATTTTTGTAGAGTCTCTTCTAAAAGGAATCAAAAAAGAGTTTTCAAACTCTTCCGGCACGGCAGATATTAGCATCCGTCCCGACTGGAGCGAAACTGAAATCGTAAAACAGAATATGATAGAGAAAGATATGTAGCCGATTTTACCCTCTCGAAATCTTGTGTTTCGAAGCTTCATGGGTTGCAGGGCCGTCCACTCCTGCCAAACTACGGGCTCGGCGCGTAATTTGCGTAATACCGATCCGAAATAAGAAGAGAACGAAATATTCGGTCGTCACCGCAGCGAGACCTTCGGGAGCGAGTCGAACGAAAGCCGGCCGAAGGGCGGAGCACTTGTTGAGCGAGGATGAGGGCCGGGTGTTTCGTTTTCATTTGGGATCGGTATAATATCTCGCTACCCCATTTTTCTAAAGAGAAGCACCTCCTTGTCCGGCTCGTCCCCGCCGTAGAGTGCGAGGGGGTAGACCTGAACCAGCTCCAGGGGGCTTGAAGAGGCTATATCTTCCACATCGTGGTAATACTGCACGACGCGATCCACTTCACGCCTGTAACACTCCCCCTCATCTTTACGGAAATAGTCTATGTGGGTCTCGAGACGCCCATCCTCGAATATCGACTCCAAAACCGCGACGCCGTCTTTCGAGCGTTTCACGAGGGCCCCCTGCGAAACCTCCTCGAAACCGTATAGTGTATTGATATCCGCGACAAATATTCCGCCCGGCTCCAGCAGATTTTCGACACACCCCATAAAGCGGCCCAACTCTTCTGCGCCAAGATAGTTCAAAACGTCAAATACCGCGGTTGCGGCGTCGAATCTTTCGTCAAGGTCGCAGATGTCCGCAGCTTCCGCTTCGACCCCCATTCTCCTTGCGCGCTCGACCATCGTTTCGCTCAGATCGACCCCCAGAACCCTCTTCAAAGATAGGCTATTGCGCACAAATTTAAGAAACTTTCCGCTCCCGCATCCGATGTCCAGAAGCGACTCCGGCCTCCACGGCGCAACAATTTCGGCGAATAGCCGGTAGAGACTCTCTATCTCCTCTTCGAATCCCAAAAGAGGTTCCACTTCGCCATAGAGCTCAAGCCCCACGAACTACCTTCTCCATCTCAGTGTAGAGCTCCATTATCTCGCCCTTTTTGGCCAAAAAGCTCTGCTTGTTGGCGATCAGGTGGGCTGACGACTCCATAATCGTCTCCGCGACTTTCAGGCCGTTCTCTCTCATAGTTGTTCCGGTCTCCACTATATCCACTATCGCATCGGCCAGCCCTACAAGCGGAGCAAGTTCTATGGAGCCGTAGAGTTTGATCACCTCGACCCCCATCGCCTTTTTACTGAAGTAGTTTCGCGTTATGTTGACCATTTTCGACGCCACCTTCATATTCGGCCTACTCCAGTCGATCTCGTCCTCGTCCCTGATTCCGACGGCCACTTTGCACCTGCCTATACCGAGGTCGAGAAGCCTGACGATATCGAGCCCCTGCTCCTCTATCACATCGAGCCCCACAACACCTATATCCGCTGCCTGGTGCGCCACATAGGTCGGGACATCCTGATTGCGCACCAGAAGAAAGCGGAAATCTCCCATTTCGAGTATCAGCTTTCTGGATTCGAACTTGAACTTTCGCCCGAATATGGTCTCGAAAATCTCCAGGGTCTCATCGGCGATCCGCCCTTTCGGCAAAGCAACGGTCAACATCTATCTTCCTTTATCATTTTTTCCATTCCCCTGAAAACGAGCAGCTCATCCACGACTGCTTCGGGAAAAAGAGGTGCGAAAAAGCGTGCATCCCCGCCGGTTATAGTAACCGGTAACTCAGCGGCGTAACTCTCCACAAGCCTCTTTACGGGGGCCAGTACCGCGAAACTGACGGCGCTCTCGGTATCTTGCGGAAGTCTGGAGAGATCGATATCCGGTTCTATGTCTACCGCCAGTTTTGGAGATATCCCGGCGTACGCTCTTGTAAAAGAGGCGATTCCCGGCCAGATCCAGCCGCCTTTGTGCACCCCTTCGCGCACAACGTCGACGGTTACGGCGCTTCCCGCATCGATCACCACGCCCTCGTATATCGCAAGAGATACGGCCTGCCTGTCTACACCGAGGCCGCGGTAGTCGCTTTTAAGAATCCCTGTTCCGTCCAGTTCCACCCAACCCGGCGCCTCTTCGGCAATTTCGGCACGCACCTTCTCGTTTACGCATATAAAGTAGACGGAGCGCTCTTTATAGCGCTTCAGACCTTCGCCGAAATCGAGATGCAGCAGGGTACCGTTGTCGAGAAAGTGCATTCGGCTGTTCCCTACATCGCACAGAATCATGGAGCTATTACCTTCCACCCCTCCGACTCCAGCAACCGCTTCGCCTTCGAGCAGAGCGGTGCCTCCACAATAGCGAAGTTGATCATTATGGAGTAGCCGTAGTACCCCTCTATCGCGGATTTTAGCTCAAGCCACTCCTTCACATCTTTCGACACAACCCTGCTTCGTCTCTTGACGGCGAAAACGAGCAGATACCTGTTCTGCTGATCGAGCCCGTGATAGACGGAGATCCTTTTCCTGCTTCCTACCGCCTTCAAGGAGAAGGGCTCGAAACGTTTGAAAACGTACCCCCTCTCCAGAAGGGGGCTCAGAACACTCTTCATCATCCGTCACTCACCGTGGAGCCTGAAGTAGTAACGATCGTAATAGAGCCTCTTTTTTGCGGCGAAAAACCAGCTCTCTATTCTGTCCGGAATCTTGTATACGTGAGAACTCGAAAGGTCGGTATCCGTAGCGATGATATACCCCTCCCTCTCTATAAGGTAGATATAGTCGCCGTAAACGGCGCCGACGAAGTGAGCGAAAGGGAACTTTTCGCTCTCGAGAATCTTCAACTCGCTATCGCAGCGGTAGACCTTCCCCTCTTTGGAGAGGATATAGATGCCCTCTTTTAAAAATAGAACATCGCTGATCTCCATATCGAGTGCATCCATCAACTTCGGGCTTACAGAGATTATCCGGTGCGGTGTGGCGGCCACGAGGCGGTCTCCTACCACATCGAGAAATATCACGTTGTTGAACTCATCCCCTTTTCCGACGATTATTTCGCGCACCTTTTTTCCCTCTTGCGCCGTAATTATCACCAACTTTCCGTCGAGCGTGGGTATCAGGATCAGATTCTCCAGCATCATCGGAGAGGCTATGCGGATATCGGCGGTCAGGGCGGTATCGGACTCATATTTGGCGACAATGCTCCTCTTGCCGTAGTCGTAGATCCCGTAGCTGTTCCCCTCTATCAAAAACGCGATCTTCTCACTCTCCGGAATGAACATGGCCGCCACTATCCTTCTTGGAAGATCGATTTCGCTGCTCTCTTTCGTAACAGTGTTGTAGATTATGTTGGGCTTGCAGTCGCCGGCCGCGACAACGAGATCACCGCTTTGGGCTATGAAGTGGTACCCTTCGGGAAGGCGGAATTTCTGCATACCTTCAGAGGTGACGACAGCGCCGTTTTCGAGCGTCGCGCTTCTGTATCCAACCTCGGCGATAGGAGCCGGCAGTTCCCCGTCGTATGTGACGGTTCCGTCGACTCTTGAGGGTTCATAGTAGTTCTTCTCGCTACATCCGCCTGCCGTAAAGGCGAAAAACGCGAGAAAGAGAATATAGAGGGAGCTTCTGATCATTCGTCGCCTTTTTTACTCTTTGCGACCCCGTAGTGCTCCAGCATCTGCGCCACAGCTTTGAGCGGCGAATCAGACTCTATCATAGAGAGGCGCTGCACACCCTCCTCTATCCTCCCCTCTTTCATCAGAAGGTACGCCTCATCGAAAAGTGCGAAATCTCTAAGAAGAGCTTCGCTGCGCATCCTGTAGCCCTTCAACTTTTCGGCGTCCCTCTTCCAGGCTCCCAGATGGTATGCGGCGAGATCGGAGACGACCGCATCTTCGCTACCGCTCAACGACTCGAGACTCTTTATATCTCCGCTACCTACGGCCTTTTTGAGTTCAAAGAGTTCGGCAAGCTGCGGATCGTTCTCTTTCAAAAGTTTAAGCGCGGATGCATCGTCGGGGCTCTTGCTTAGCGTAAGCAGGGCCCTGTTGGCCGCCTCGAGCCTCTTGTTCTTGTAGTACTCCATACCCATATACCCTACGGCACCGAAAAGGAGTATCACCGCAAGGGCTATGATCGCGACTCTGTTCTTCTTGTAGAAACGCTCTATCTTGATCAGTCCGGCAAGCAGCTTCTCATCCTGCGTAAGCTCATCTTTTGCATAATCTATCTGCTCTTTGATACTCACTCCAACTCCTGAATGAACGGGGCTCCGGCGCGGCGTGCATGAACATTGCGACACTCCGGCGCGTTAGAGCCGCCCTTAATTTTTTGTGTGCTATCATATCAAAAGATTTGTTAAAAAAGAGAAGGGTTGAAACAATGAAATTCGACGACGCCATGCTGCAGAAACTCGAAAAGCTCTCGATGCTCAAAATCGAAGAGGGAAGACGCGAAGAGATGATAGAAGAGCTCGAAAAGATCGTAGGATTCGTAGATATTCTCTCGGAGCTCGACACCGAGGGTCTGGACCCGTCGTTCAGCACGCTCGAAGGCGGAACGCCTATGCGCGAAGATATACCGAAAGAGGACCCCGAAATCAGAGAGACGATTCTAAAAAACGCCCCGGATGCGAAAGATGACTACTTCGTAGTCCCGAGCATCATAGAATAACCCTGCCCCAAAATGAGACTTTACGGCATCAAAAACTGCGACTCCGTAAAAAAGGCGGTAAAATTTTTAAAGGGTCGTAACATCGATTTCGAAACGGTCGATTTTAAATTGAGATCCGTCGGATGTGAAACCGTCGACCGTTGGCTTCGGCAGGTCCCCGTAGAGACCCTATTCAACAGCCGCGGCGCCGCATACCGCAAACTCGGGCTCAAGAGTGCCGACCTGGACGAAAAGGCAAAGCGCGAATGGCTCTGCAGGGAGAATATGCTGATCAAACGGCCGGTTATAGAGTGTGACGACGGAAAGATCATCGTCGGATTCGACGAAGAACTCTACAAGGAAATTTTCAATGAGCAACATAACCCTTGATATAAGGAAGCTTCTCAAAAACGTCGTCGCATACAAAGCGAGCGACCTTCACCTCGTAAGCCGCAGTGAACCGCAGATCCGTATCGACGGCAGGCTGGTTCCCCTCAACCTGCCGAAGCTGGACGGAGAGACTATCGAAGAGATGTGCTACTCCATCATCACCGAAAAGCAGAAAAAGAGCTTCGAAGAGCACAAAGAGCTCGACTTCTCGATCCAGATTCCGGAGGTAGGACGCTTCAGGGCGAACTACTACCGCACTATGGACGATGTCGCGGCCGCGTTTCGTGTCATTCCGACCCAGATTCCGAGCATCGACGACCTCGAAGCGCCCCAAATATACAAAAAGCTGATCCAGCGCGAAAAGGGGCTCATCCTGGTCACAGGTCCTACAGGAAGCGGTAAGTCGACTACGCTGGCCGCCATGCTTAACGAGATCAACATGACCGAACGAAAGCACATAATCACGGTCGAAGACCCTATAGAGTTCGTCCACGAGAACAACCAGTCACTCTTTTCGCACAGAAACGTAGGGACCGACACCGACTCGTTTTCCCAGGCGCTAAAATACGCCCTGCGTGAAGACCCGGACGTCATCCTGATCGGTGAGATGCGCGACAAAGAGACGATCGCGGCTGCACTCACGGCGGCCGAGACGGGACACCTTGTCTTCGGTACGCTCCACACAAATTCGGCCGCGCAGACGGTTAACCGTATAATCGACGTATTCAGCGGAGACGAACAGCCGCAGGTAAGAGCGCAGCTATCCACATCTCTCGTAGCGGTCATCTCCCAGGCCCTTCTTCCGAAAGTGGGCGGAGGACGCGTCGCGGTACCGGAAATATTGATCAACAATCCCGCAATCTCCAACCTGATACGCGAAGACAAGGTTCACCAGATATACAGCCAGATGCAGCTCGGGCAGGGCGAAAGCGGCATGCAGACACAGACACAGGTGATGGTGAAACTGGTACAGGGACACATTATCGACAAGAGCGAAGCGCTCAGGTTCTCTACCCGCCCGGACGAACTGATAAAAGCCATACAGTACATAAGCTGACATCCCGTTTCGACACGCTCCAAGGTGCCTAAACGGGCGCCTCCTTTCACCGCACCACCCCTTTTTCGCTATTTTTATGGTATTATTGCGCAAATTTTTCAAGGATTTACGCAATGAGCAGATGGAGCAGATCGAGCTGGAGAGATTTTCCGATAAAACAGCAGCCCGAATATAAAGATTTGGAGAGCGTAAAGAGGGTCGAAGAGGAGCTCAAGGGCTTCCCCCCGCTGATATTCGCCGAAGAGGCCAGAAACCTGCAGAGCAAGCTTGCAAAGGTGAGTGAGGGAGAAGCGTTTCTGCTTCAGGGCGGCGACTGCGCGGAGAGTTTCAACGCTTTCAACGCCGACACGATCAAAAATCTCTTCAAAGTGATGATGCAGATGGCCGTCGTCATGACATACTCCAGCGGCAAGCCGGTCGTCAAGGTGGGACGCATAGCGGGCCAGTTCGCCAAGCCCAGAAGCTCCGACACCGAAGCGAAGGGCGATATTGAGCTGCCGAGCTACAGGGGAGACATAGTGAACGAAGCCGACTTCGCCCCCGAAGCGAGGGAGGCAAGACCCGAAAAGCTTATAAAAGCCTACTATCAGTCTGCCGCGACGCTGAACCTGCTGCGGGCATTTTCGCGAGGCGGTATGGCCGACCTTACAAAGGTGCACAACTGGAACCTCGACTTCGTAAAAGACAAGGCTCTCGGAAAGCGTTACGAGGAGCTCGCCGAAAAGATTACCCAGGCTATGAAGTTCATCGCCGCATGCGGAATCACCCCCCAAAACACACCTCAGCTTCACGAGACGGTACTATATACCTCCCACGAAGCTCTGCTGCTCGGTTACGAAGAGGCGCTCACACGCATAGACTCACTTACCGGAAAGTGGTACGACTGCTCCGCGCACATGCTCTGGATAGGGGACAGAACCCGTGATCTCGACGGTGCGCATATAGAGTTTTTCAGAGGCATTAACAATCCTGTAGGCGTGAAGGTGGGCCCCAGCATGAAAGAGGATGAGCTGATAGCTCTGATAGAGAGACTCAACCCCGAAAACATACCGGGCCGCCTGACTCTCATAGTACGTATGGGAGCCGACAGGATAGGCGAGATCTTCCCGCCGCTGTTAAGACGCGTAAAAGCGGAAGGCAAAAGGGTGGTGTGGAGCTCCGACCCGATGCACGGCAACACATTCAAAACAGAAAACGGCTACAAAACAAGAGAGTTCGACAATATACTTTCAGAAGTGAAGCAGTTCTTCCAGATTCACAACGCCGAAGGTACGGTGGCCGGAGGCATACACCTCGAGATGACCGGCGAAGATGTCACCGAGTGCACCGGAAGCCAGAGCTGCAACATCACGGTAGACGCACTCGGAAACAGATACCACACCCAGTGCGACCCGCGCCTCAACGCCAACCAGGCGCTCGAGATGGCGTTTATGATATCCGAGTTTTTCAAAGATATGAAATAGAGCCGATGCGAGCACCTTTTACCCGGACGCCGCCGGGAGAATGGTGCACCCTCCGACTCTTCGACGGAGGAGAGTGAGGAGAACATTTTTAATTACATACCGTTCGTCGATAGCACAAAAGGCGGAAATACTACATACACACTCCCGAACTACCGCATTTTGCCGCCTTTACATAACTTTATTTCAGCTTCGATATTTTATAATAAAATATTTTAGACTGCCTCTAAAAACGAACGACAAATAACCCGAAGCGGAGAAATCCATGTCATCACCAGAAAAGATCACCGATGTTGTACAGAAGAGCTGTGAAGAGATAAAGGAGTCTCTTGTCGCCAAAGAAGCTGAAGCTGTGGATGCGGCTGAAGTGATAAAGAGTGTCGTAGAGACCTTTTTCGAACGCCTCAGAAAATCGGGCTACTCGCTCTACCTGGACGAATACCTCGAACAGGAGCACGAGAAGAAGTCGAAAAAGTGCATAGATCTGGCCAAAGAGAGCATAGACTCTTTCAAAGAGTCGAATACAAACCTCAGAAACATCACGCAGAGCCACACGATAGAGATAGAAAATATCGTCGAAAGTAGCGAAGAGATAGATATACCCAAATTCAAAAGCCGCATAGAGGCTTTTCAGAGCGATCTGCTGAGCGAACTTCAGCGTGCAAACGAGCTTATCAAGTCTCTCGAAAACGAGATTGAGGAGCTTCAAAAACAGTCCAACATCGACCCCCTTACCAAGCTATACAACAGAAAGGCGCTGGAGATAGACGCAAAAGAGATGCTCAAACACTCCAAAGAGAGAAACCTCAATATCGCGGCACTAATGATAGACGCGGACGATTTCAAAAAGGTCAACGACACCTTCGGTCACCTTGCGGGTGACAAGGTGCTCATACTCCTGGCGAAACTCTTCAAACTCTCTATCAGGGAGTACGACAGGGCCTACAGATATGGCGGAGAGGAGTTTCTGATCATCTTCAACCGTGCGGGGAAAGAGGAGGCGAAAAAGGTAGCCGAACGCATCATGAACGCCGTTAGAAACAACAAGCTGATATACAAGGGCAAGACAATACGCATAACGTTGAGCATGGGTCTAACTTCCCACCAAAAAGGCGATACTCTCGAGAGCCTCATAGAGCGTGCCGACGCCGCCGTATATCAGGCGAAACACGACGGTAAAGACAAACTGGTGGTGCGCTGATGGATATGAACTGGTTCGATATCGTCACCGCATCCCTGATCCTTCTAATAGGAATCAAGGGTCTTTTCAACGGCCTGATAAAGGAGCTTGCGGGCCTCATCGGAATAGTTTTGGGTGTATGGATAGCCTCCATGTTCGCTACCGAGTTCGGAAATTGGCTGGGCGGTTCGTTTCTGCACATTGAGTCGGAGTCGGCTCTGAGCATGATCGGTTTTCTCGTTCTGCTGGCACTCATATGGACCGGCTGCATTATAGCCGGGGTGGTTGTGGCGAAGCTTGTTTCACTATCCGGGCTCGGCATAGCGGACAGAGTTCTGGGGCTCCTTTTCGCTTCGGCGAAAGTCTTCATCATAATAGCCGTCATCGTATACGCTCTTTCGAATATCGATCTGATCAGAAAAAACACCGAAAGCTTTACCGAATCGAGCCTACTCTACCCGCTCTTTATCAAAGCCGGCAACACGATTGTCCATATTGACACCGACGCACTGGCGCAAAAGGCCGATGCAGCCGGAAACAGCACGAAAGAGCTGATCAAAAACGGCGCTCAAATCGTAAAAAAAGAGATCGGATCGCAGGATGAAAAGGAGAGGGATGAAAAAGAGTAACGAAGTCGAGACGTCACCTCTAATATCTTACGAGACTCTGCTCGCGCAGTTCAAACAGCTCCTGCGCTCGAGCAACCTCAAGTTCACGAAGCAGCGCGAAACGATCCTCTATACACTCTACAACCATACCGGCCACTTCACCCCCGAAGAGCTCTACCGCCTCATAAAGAGCGAAGAGCCGGAGCTCAACACCGGTATCGCGACCATCTACAGAACACTCTCTCTTCTGGAAAACGCAGGCATAGTGACATCTATCTCCTTCGGAACACAGGGCAAAAAGTACGAACTCGGAGTAAAAGCCCATCACGACCACATTATCTGCACAAATTGTGGTAAAATTCTGGAATTTTACGACGAGGCGATAGAGAAGAGACAGGAGAAGATTGCCAAAGATTTCGGCTTCCTTATGAAAGACCACTCCATGAAAATCTTCGGCATCTGCCCCGAATGCCGGAAAAAGTCGGAGAAAAACCTAAATAAAAAGGGAACAGAAGATTGATATTTGAGAATCAGTACCAAAAGCAGCGCATAGAGAAAGCGGACGCCCTCAGGGAGATGGGGCTCAACCCATACCAGAACCGTGTAGTCAAAGAGTGTACCAACAAAGAGTTTCTGGAGAGGTTCTCCTACCTGAAAGAGAGCGAAGAGAAGGAGGCTATAGACGAAAGCTGCACCGTGGCCGGACGGATCAAGTTTCTTAGGCTGATGGGTAAAGCGGCATTCGCAAAAATAGAGGACGAGAGCGGAATTTTGCAGATCTACTTCAGCCGGGACGATCTCGGCGACGAGTGGTTCAAAACCGTCAAAAAGATGGTGGAGGTGGGCGACATAGTTGCCGCTACGGGCTACCCGTTCATCACCAGAACCGGCGAGCTGACGATGCACGTAAAGCGGCTGGAACTCGTAACGAAGGCCATAACGCCTCTTCCCGAAAAGTTCCACGGCCTGCAGGATATAGAGCTGCGATACCGCCGCAGATATCTCGACATGATAATGAATCCGGATGTTAAAAAGACTTTTCTGCTCCGCTCCAAAATCGTGAGCCTGATAAGACGTTTCTTCGAAGAGCACGGCTTCCTGGAGGTCGAAACCCCGATGATGCACCCGATCCCGGGCGGGGCCAACGCCAGACCGTTCGTAACCCACCATAACGCGCTCGGTGTAGACCGCTACCTCAGAATAGCACCGGAACTCTACCTCAAAAGATTGATAGTAGGCGGATTCGAAGCGGTCTTCGAGATAAACAGAAACTTCCGAAACGAAGGTATGGACCACACCCACAATCCAGAATTCACGATGATAGAGTTCTACTGGGCATACCACCGCTACGAAGATCTGATGGAGCTTACCGAAAAGCTGTTCGAGTACCTTTTCAAGGAGCTCGGGCTGCCGAAAAAACTTCCATACGGCGAATATGAGATCGACTTTTCCACACCGTTCAAGCGTATAGCCTACAAAGAGGCACTTGTTGAAATAGGCGGAGTACCCGAATCGATTCTCGAAGATAAAGATGCGATGCGCAGCTACCTGAAAAAGAGCGGCGTAGAGGTCGAAGAGGGTCTCGGTAAAGGGCAGCTGTGGGGTGAGCTTTTCGACACGTTCGTAGAAGAGAAGCTTATCGACCCCACATTCGTAACGCACTTTCCGATAGAGATAAGCCCGCTTGCACGCAGAAGCGACGACGATCCCGATATAGCCGAGCGTTTCGAGCTATTCATCGCCGGCAAGGAGATCGCCAACGGATTCAGCGAGCTCAACGATCCGCTCGATCAGTATGAGCGTTTCAGAGAACAGGCAAAACTTAAAGATAGCGACGACGAAGCGATGCATATGGATGAAGATTATGTAGAGGCGCTCGGCTACGGCATGCCTCCCACAGCGGGAGAGGGTATAGGTATAGACAGGCTGGTGATGCTTCTTACAAATCGTCACTCTATCAGAGACGTTATCCTGTTTCCGGCCATGCGCCCGCTGAAGCAGCAAGAGAACACTGAAGAGAAAGAAAACAATAGCGAGGAAAAAAGATGACAGTTTTACAGCAAAACGACCCGATAGTCTACGACATCATTGAAAAAGAGCTTCAGAGGCAGACCGACCACCTGGAGATGATAGCGAGCGAAAACTTCACCTTTCCGGAGGTGATGGAGGCGCAAGGAAGCGTATTTACGAACAAATATGCCGAAGGCTACCCCTACAAGAGGTACTACGGCGGCTGCGAGTATGCCGATGCCGTAGAACAGCTTGCCATAGATAGAGCGAAACTCCTCTTCGGATGTGAATACGCAAACGTACAGCCCCACTCCGGCAGTCAGGCAAACGGCGGGGTCTACGCCGCTTTGCTCAAAGCCGGCGATAAGATTCTGGGTATGGATCTAAGCCACGGAGGCCACCTGACCCACGGCGCGAAAGTGAGTTTCTCCGGCAAAAACTACCAGAGCTTTACTTACGGGGTGGAGCTCGACGGCCGGATCAACTACGACCGTGTAGCCGACATCGCGCAGATCGTAAAGCCCAAACTGATCGTCTGCGGCGCAAGCGCATACGCAAGAGAGATAGACTTCGCTAAGTTCCGCGAAATAGCAGACAGTGTAGGGGCACTCCTGCTTGCCGACGTAGCACATATAGCCGGGCTTGTAGTGGCGGGCGAACATCCGCATCCGTTCCCGCACTGCGACGTGGTAACCACCACCACACATAAAACGCTAAGGGGGCCGCGCGGCGGACTCATCATGACAAACGACGCAGATCTCGCAAAAAAGATAAACAGTGCGATCTTCCCCGGCATTCAGGGCGGCCCGCTCGTGCATGTGATAGCGGCGAAAGCGGTAGGTTTTGCGAAAAATCTCGATGAATCATGGAAAGTCTATGCGAGACAGGTCAAGGCGAACGCATCCATCCTGGCCGACGTATTGATGAGAAGAGGTTACGACGTTGTAAGCGGCGGCACCGACAATCACCTCGTACTCGTATCTTTCCTAAATAGGGAGTTCAGCGGCAAAGATGCCGACGAGGCACTCGGCAGGGCCGGGATCACCGTCAATAAAAACACGGTACCCGGCGAGACTCGGAGTCCCTTCGTTACAAGCGGAATACGCATAGGCTCTCCGGCGCTCACCGCCCGCGGAATGAAAGAGGCGGAGTTCGAAACCGTCGCCAACGCCATATGCGACGTTCTCGACGACATATCGAAAGAAAAGAAGCAGGCGGAGATAAAAGAGAGTATGACGGCGCTCGCCAGACGCTTCGTCATCTACGACAGGCCCACATATTAGAGTTGGAGCGATGAAAAGGCTGCGAACTGCCGCTGCGAACGGGAGTTTATATGCATTCTCAAATAGTGTGCGCCGAAATTGTGCGGCAGCCGCGGCTTCTCAAAAGGATTATGATGTATAATGTCGATACACAGCTCATAAAGATCGTGACGGACCACTACTATGTTCAACACTCCTCTATCGTGAACAAGATAAACATGAACGGGAGGGTCTTTTACAACAAGTTCGAGCGCATCGACAAGCCGCTCACAAGAACGGTCATGAACGAGCATGGCGACAAAAAGGCTGTAATAGCGCACGACCTGATAAACCGGCACCAGAAGGTGGAGAATATCGTATTCGACTATAACGGACGCAACCCCGAAAGGTTCTGGCACAGGGCACAGCTTCTTCTAAGAGAGGAGGGGTTCATCAACTTTACAGCCTACGAGTCGAAAACTCCGGGACATCTACACCTATATGTTCACAAAGGCCACACGGCCTTGTCCGAAGCGTACCAGTTGGGGCGTCTGCTTTCGACGAAGCTCGCTACCAAGCTTCCGAAGGAGTGGAGAATGTTTCCCTCTCCCGACCTGCCTAGAGAGTACAACATACTGATACTCCCCTACAGGCTCTACGCGAAGGAGCGGGGAGCATCCTGGTCGAAACATATGTGACCGCAAAAACGACACCGAAACCGCACGGAAGGAGAAAAGATGGAAGAGAGAGAAGACGAACTCGACAATTTGATCATAAAGTCGCAAAAGCCGTCCGGTTTGAAAAAGATACTTCTTGCCGCCGCAATCCTGCTACTCGTTCTAATTTTGATCATACTTGTCACAAAGAGCTTGATAGAGGATGAGAATAGACCCAGCTCCTCGGTAATTCTACCTCCCGAACCGGTGACTCAACCATCCGAACCGACGAAAGAGCCGCTCTTCGAACAGGTGCCGATCGAGGAGGAGAACGGGAGTGAAAAGAGGATTGAAGAGGCCATAGAGAAGCTTAAGCAGAGCGCTCCCAAAGAGGCTCAGCATGGCGAAAATGCTGCCGTAAAGCCTGTCGAAAGAGCGGCAGAGCCCGAACCGACGAAAGAGGCCGCACCGCAAAAAACGCAGACAAAAGCCGCCGGTGTCGCAGCTAAAGAGCAGGAGCCGAACCCCGCTGCCGCCTCCGGAAAATATTTCATACAGGTAGGCGCTTTTTTCCGATATCCGCCGGATAAGAGATTCCTCGACTCCATAAAAAAGGAGAGCCTGAATTACATCATAGTAGAGGGGACAAAAAACGGCACAACGTACAAAAAGGTACTCATAGGCCCGTACCGGAGCAGAAGTGCGGCCAAAAAAGATCTGGACCGCGTAAAGAAGCGGATAAACCAGAACGCTTACATCACGACAAAAAAGTAGCCTGATGGTTTTTATTAAAAAGATACTCTTCGACCAGTTCGCGCCTCCTGCGCTCTACGCCAAGGTCAGAGAGCACTTCAAAGATGAAATCACCATGCTCTTCGAGAGCGTGGGCGGTAGCGAAGAGGGAAACTTCAGCTTCATCTTCATAGGCGCCAAAGAGCGGCTTCTCTATAAAGATAACCGGACCACCTACATAGACGAAACCGGGATCGTACACAACCCGGAAACAGACCCGTTCACCTTTTTGAAAGAGTACTACTCCTCGGTAGACAAAAACCTGTATATAAATAAGCGCATTGAAACCGGCCTCGGTTTCATAGACGGGTTTATCGGTTACATAGGTTACGACATGGTGAAGGTCTTCGAGCCGGTACTGAAGCCCTACATGGATTCGCTGGCCGACAGGGACAACATTCCCGACCTCGATATGATCCGCCCGAAACTGGTACTCGCCTTTTCACACAAAACGAGCGAACTGAGCCTCATAGCGACCGACGAATCCACGGCCGAAACGTTCGACTCTCTGATCGAACTCATTGAGTCGCCCTACTCCTATCTCGACATGATCCCGATAGAAGAGAGCGGCGGGGCGGCTTTCGCTTTCGACGAAGAGAGGTTTCACGATATGGTCAACCGCTCGAAAGAGATGATAAGAAGCGGCGATGTCTTCCAGATACTTATGTCCAACCGATACTGCGAAAAGGCGAAAGTGGACGCGTTCAGCTTCTACCGTATACTGCGCTCGAAAAACCCCTCTCCCTACCTTTTTCTGCTCGAATTCGAAGATTTCGCGATAGCGGGAAGCTCACCCGAGGTTATGGTGCGTCTTACAGACGGAAACATACTGCTTCGACCAATAGCGGGAACCAGGAAGCGGGGAAAAACCATAGACCGTGACAGAGAGCTCGAAGAGGAGATGCTAAACGACCCCAAGGAGTGCGCCGAGCATATAATGCTGGTCGATCTCGGGCGCAACGACGTGGGGCGTGTCGCAAAAGCAGGAACGGTCAAGGTGACCGCCCTGATGCGCGTGGAGCGCTACTCTCACGTAATGCACATGGTGAGCGACGTAGAGGCGAAGATAGACGATGGAAAAGATATGTTCGACCTCTTCGCCGCCACCTTCACGGCAGGAACGATGACCGGGGCCCCCAAGATCCGTGCGATGGAGCTCATAGCCGAGTTCGAGGGAATCAAGAGAGGCTTCTACAGCGGAAGCGTAGGCTACTTCGGCTTCGACGGCAATATGGACAGCTCCATAACCATAAGGACTGCCCTCATAAAACCGGACGAAATAGTTTTGCAGGCGGGTGCCGGAATCGTCGCAGACAGCGTGCCGGAGCTGGAGTATCTGGAGGTAAAGAACAAACTGGCGGCACTGCGCAGCACACTCGACGACCTCCGATTATCCAGGGCTAAAAGCGAAAAAGAGAAAGAGTCACAAGTTTAATGAGAGAGCTATTCGCCATATTCGGCAACCCGGTGCACCACTCAAAATCGCCGCTTATGCACAACCTTGCATTTAAAAAACTTGGCTACCCCGGCTGCTACACCAGACGGCTTCTCGAAGATGGGTCGAAACTTCGCGAAACTTTCCTTAACCTCGGGCTCAAAGGGGTAAATATCACCGTTCCGCACAAAGAGGCGGCAATGCTCGCGGCCGACGAGGTAGAGCCCTTCGCGGCCGAAGTGAGAGCGGTAAATACACTTGTTCTCAAAAACGGAAAACTCTACGGCTACAATACCGACGCCCCCGGCTTCTACCGCGCCCTTGCCAGACTGGGAGATGTAAAAACCGCCCTCATCATAGGAGCCGGCGGCACGGCAAGGGCACTCTCGCTATATCTTAGAAGCCGCGGCATCGATGTAGAGGTCGTAAACAGGTCGGCGGGAAGACTCGAGTGGTTCAAGAAGGAGGGTTTCGTATGCCACACATGGGACGGCTTCCATGCGCAGGCGAAGGATGCGGTCATAAACAACACATCCGCAGGGCTCGAAGACGATAGCCTCCCGATGCCTAAAGAGCTGCTCGACAAGGCCCTCTCGAACGCCAAATGCGCGGTAGACGTCATCTACGGCAAAAAGACGCCGTTTCTAAAAGAGGCCGAAAAACTGAACCTACCCACTTTCGACGGCTCGGAAATGCTGCTGCAGCAGGGGATCATAGCCTTCGACCACTTCACCGACCACCGCTACGATCTTGACGAGATAGAGACGGCAATGCGACCGTTTGTGCAGCTGTAACCTGAGAAGGTGTCGAAAACAGCTTTTTTGGGACAAAAGGCAGTTCCTGTCCCAATCTACCCATATTTCAATAATGGGAGCGATCTACATCTCTTTCATGGCTCTGCCGCTTAATGTCCATGCTCTTCATCTGACTTTTCTATCTTAAGTGCCGGAAATCTATGAGTTGCAAATTTGGAATGACAGTTTACACATGCATTGATCATCTTGGAAAAGTAGAAGTTGGCCAACTCAGCGTTTCTCTTTTCAGCTACATGCTTAAGCATTCCGGCATCTTTATGAAAAGATTTATCCAACTCTATAAAAGCCGGCGGTAGCTTACTGTGCAGCTCTTTTGCCTGCTCTTTTGTGAGCTTTTGCTTTAAAATATAACTGTTTTTTATTTTTTTGGATATTTTTTCAATTTCACCCCAATTACCTGAAGCAAGAGCCGGAACGAGCGACATTACTCCTTTTTGCAAGGCAGTCATCTCTTGTGACAACAGGCCTCTAAGTTCAGGCGAAAGCGCTTCGACTCCAGCTTCAGTATGCATCTCGTGATGTTTTGCATGCTCACCTGCATGCGTAGATATACATGATGCTGCTACCAATAGCAGAACAGAATTTTTCACCATTTTTTTCATCTTTTCACTCCCAAATCATAGTCGTGGTGATAGTATACCCTATCCACAGGCCTAAATGTAGGCTTCGATGAGAAAAGTTATCGGACTTCTTTCGAAAGAACGTTTATCGGGTGTATAGAATATACAGGCCAACACTCCTGAATGAATTGTTGGCCGGTATATGTAATTGTCCATTCTGCAGAACTTCAAAAACTTTGCAAAATTTGACAGCCTAATATCTTAGGCATATGTAGAAAAGCCGAATTCACTTGAACTGGACTCTTCTGAATTGGATTGACTCACCATATCTAAAAGTGTTTGTGCATAATCAGCACTACTCATAGATGTTGCATCGACTTGCTTCATTTGAGAAATCATTGATTGCCTGTCCGCTTGAGAAAGAGAGCTCATTTGCTCTTTCAATGCACTTCTCTCTTCTGGCGATAGTTTTTGCATGATATCTCTCATGCCACCCTTGCCTTGCCCTCCACCAACACCTTGCATATTTTGCATATGCATCTGTTGCATTGAACCACTTGAGCTTACATTCATGGTTACTCCTTTTGATCTTATTGTATTAATAAGTAAACATCACTCCTTTTTATTTAACACTATGTCTACAAGCAAAAATCATTCCTGTATGATTACCTTGGATATATTGTAGATATGAAGAGATATTGTCTATTTTTCAAGAGATTTAAAGAACTCATAAGCGGCAAAATTTTTGGGATCCAGAATCAAGATATCTTCATAAACTTTTTTAGCGCTCTCTATATCATTCGATCTTTGATATATCTTTGCCAAAAGCTCCAAAAAAGGAGTATCGGTTGGATATAGAGAGAGCATCTTGTAAGCTATGGCTTTAGCGTTAGTCAAATCTTTCTTTCCTATGAGGATTTTCATAAGATATAAATTTGCATAATAGCTATAATAATCCGTTTTTAAAATATCGTTACATATCTTAAGTGCGTCATCATATTTTTGCTGAAGAATATATATGTTAATTATTCCAAGTCTAGGAGGTATTGCGCTTTTTATGGCTATAGCCGCTTTTTTGTAATGATGGAGCGCATTTTTATACTTTTTATCTAGATAATAGAGCCACCCCAGCCTAAGATTTGGCGTATAGGCATCGGGATATTTTTGTATTACAGGCATTAAAGATTTTATAGCATCTTCATAATCTCCCATCTTTTCATAATTATAGGAGTTATAATAAGATTTCTTTATAAAATCATCATAAGCGAAAGAGAAAACGGCCAATATTGCAAACAAGACTACTTTTTTCATGGTTCCCCCTAGAAAATATAGCTAAACGACAACCCCGCCGCCAACATATTTGTATCTTCTGCTGTCTCGGTATCGGTGAATTTTTCATATGCCAGGTCGAAACTGAAGCCAAGACTCTCTTTTATTTTATAGTCTATTATCAGTCCGGCTCCACCATTGTGAATCTCCGCAAGATTATATACCGTGAACCCTCCATTTCTCACCGCATAGGCTTGTTTACCCCCCCAAACGTATCCGGTGGTTGTAAATTTTCCGTAATAGTTAGTAACTGAAAGCTGGACGGAGTGGTTGTTGTTGTCATACTCTGCAACACTCCTGATGGTATGCATATTTGGTCTGGCACTGTGACTGTTTACCGTTTCTACAATGTTGCTCTCTTCAAACGTAATATAGAAATATTGCAGATTCAGGTAAAAATCCCCTGATTGACGAGTATGCAAATATTTACCTACCGATGGAGTCAGCTGCCATACGTTCAGAGTTGGAGAGAAGTTGCCATAGTTGGAGTAATACCCATCTATCCCAATATCGAAACTCTCTTTTTCATAATATCTTACCCCTCCGAAAAAGACCATGCCTCCGTCGGTAAGGTAGTCATCCGAATCAATATAGTGAACCCCTCCTTTAAGAATATAGTTCTGCACGCTGTAGTTTGAATATACAAACGTAAAATCGTTTTGGCCGAAAGTCTGAGTATTGTCTTTATAGTCCAGCTTTAAATAGCTATACTGTATATCCAACTGCTGTTGCATATCTTTTCTGCTCATATAGACTCCGCCGTAAAAACCATTCTCTTTTACGCTGTTGTCTCCATAGCCAACATAACCGGCAAACGGTGTAACCGTATTTATCTCCGACGCAACCAAAGATAAAACCGTTAACAAAAACAACAATACTGTTTTTCTCACTTTTTTCTCCTTATAATCAAGTTTTCAACCATAATTGAGTCAAAAAAATGTATTTCATCTATCTTGACAGAGCAGATTATTTTTCTTCCATTCAACTCAATTTCACCTTTTATAAAATCATTCTCTTTTTCCCAAGTCCCCCTATATAAAAACCTTCGACTGAAAAAAGAGGCCAAAAACATTAAAAGTTCTTTTTTAAACCAACCAAAAACGATTCTGGGTGTCAGCGTATCTCTCCATCTTACCCTTCTATTGTCGACAAGTGGGACTCTCGGAACGGCAATGAAAAACTTTTTGAGGTAACTGCTGTCACTTCCCACATAATCATAAAAGTAGAACACTCCGTAATCTTTGGCGAAGAAGAGCCGGTTCTTCTTCTCATCTTCAAAGAAAAACCTCCCGCTGAATCTATCCATCTCCACTCTTATACTGAACTCGTCTATTCTCTTTTCATCTTCAAAAACTTCGTAACGATACACAGAATCCAATACGAAACTGAATTTGCTGTCCAATGATTTATCGGCGCTGAAGCTGGATATCTTCTCATCTTTTTTAGGTCTATCATAAAAAAAGATACTCTCTTTTTTCAAATAGGCAACGAAGTTGAAAGGGATCGTTTTGGAGCCTAGATATGAATTTTCTTGAACCTGGATATGAATATGGGGTTCAGGCGAATATCCGCTGTTGCCGCAAAGCGCAACTATCTGTCCCGCTTCAACGTAATCACCTTTTTTTACCCGCAAAGAGTTTTGAGCCAGGTGAGAGACCTCTACATAAGCGCCGCCGCTTGTAGATAAGACTAGGTAGTTCCCCCAGTTGTTAATATTGTCCACCTCTCCTATCGGGTTGTCTTTATGGTGTGATACCGCTTCGACAACATATCCGCTAACAGGAGACAACACCGGCTTTTTGAACGCATAGTAGTCTTCAGGAAAGTTCCCGCTGTTTTTGTAGCTTTTGCCATCTTTGTCTCTTATAACAAAATCGTAGGCATATCTCCATCTGCCCTGATGGGTCCAGATATCATCAAAAGCCTGGTATACGCTCCATGTCCCCGAAAAGGGCAAAAATATACCGACTTCGTTCGTTCTGAACCTGAAAAGGCTCATAAGGTAGTAGCTCAAACTGTTTTCGGGGGTTCTCTTTATCACATATGCAAACTCTTTATATCTTACAAGACGCAGCACAAATAAAAAACTTATAACAGTGAAATTAAAAGGCAGGGTAAAAACGGGGATCTTGTATAGAGTCCAAAAAATCGCCGTAGAGTCTACAAGCAACACCGAAATTCCCACCCCGAGCATTGCCATCAAATAGCTTCTGATACCGGGGATCAAAAATATAGAGCCTAAAGCAATAGCGACCAAAACATAATTAAACCCGTACGGATTTAACAAAGAAGAGATAAACGAACCGCTTAGCAGCGAATGTATATAGACTCCAAAGTAGTATCCGGCAACTGCTAAAATTGCCATTATTCTGGAATGAAAAAGAATGAAAATAAAAAAGAAGACTCCAACCCAAAAATTGGGCAAGAAAAGAATAGTCCCTATAGATTTGAAAAAAGAGTCTATCCAAACAGGTACGTAAATAGATCCGTTTAAAAGTCCGGAATGGTTGTAAAGAGTCTCTATAAAAAGGTTTGAGTAATTAAGCGACGCTAAATAAACGATAGAGCTGACTATTGCAAAAGGCAGCGATAATATAGGAATGAGATAGATTGAAAAGAGAGTATGCAAAACTATGGTAACCAAAAAGGTTAAAACGGAAGCGACGGCTATCAAAAAAACGGTTACGAGTGAGAGTTTAAACAGAAAACCTATGCTCATTCCCACCAGCAAAGGGTTATAGATATAAAAGCCGCTCTCCAAAAACTCGGGGTCCATCCTGATATAAGCGGCAAAAAGAAGGACGAAAACCACTCCCAAAAGACCGCTTATCGCAACGTTTGGATTAATGAACGTCGCTATCAAAAGCAGGATGCCTATCTTTTTATTTTTAATAAACAGTATCTCCGCATATGCGGATAAAATAGAGTTGGTGTAAGATTGAAAACTTTTCAAACCAGCCGTATCGATCAAAGATTTCATCATTTAAGTTTCAGTTTTTCCGGTAAAATCTCTCTGTTTTCTATATCGCTCAACTCCTCTCTTTCTCTTATCAACTCCACGTTTCCGTCTTCCGTGACCATCAAAACTCTCGGTCTATACCTGATAAACTGCATCCACTGGGTAATGTTATATGCCCCTACCGGAGAGATCACGAGCTTGTCCCCTCTTCTTAGCCTCGGAAGCAGGATCGACTCGTCTATTACGTCTATGTTCATACATAGCGGCCCGTTTATCATGGCCGGTTCACTTATACCGCTAATTTCTCTCGTCAACTCAATGTTAAATTTATACCAGAAATAGGTATATAAAAGATTTACGCCCGCATCTACAATGTAGCTTCTCCTGGAATCTGGCAAAGTTTTGCTGGCAACCACCGAAGTCACCAGGTATCCGGCCTCGTCTATAAGATGCCTTCCGGTTTCAAGATAGAGTTTTGGGTAGCTGTTTCCTCTGATGTTTTCATACAGTGCGCTTGTTATGGCTTCCGCATAATCGTCGATTGTCGGAACGACAACTTCCGGCGGCTGGTAGATACCCCTTAGATGGTTTTTTGAAGCGAAACCTCCGCCGACATCGATATACTCTATCGTAAATCCGACCTTCTCTTCCACTTCATTCATCAACCTGACCATTTTTGTGGTCTCTACCTTATATGCGTTCGCATCCAGCATAAAAGTTCCGATATGAGCGTGAAGACCTGTGAGCCTGAGTTTACCGCCGGCTTTTATACGTTTTACCGCATCCATCGCCTGACCGCTTTCTATATTGAACCCGAAGCGACTCCATTGCGGGTAGATTCCGGTATCCATATTGAGTCTTATGGCCACAGGAATCTCGGATCCAAGCTCATCGGCAACCTTTTCAAGATCGTTTATCTCATCGAAAGTATCTATATGGATCTTGGCACCCTCTTTCGCCGCCGTAACCAAAGAGTCGTAAGGCTTATAGGGACCGTTGTATATGATATCTTTCCCCTCTATGCCCAACTCTCTCGCTTTTTCATACTCAAATTCGCTCACAACTTCGGCAATAGCACCTTCCTGGTGAAAAACCGCACAGACCGCCTTTAGATAATTGGTCTTATAGCTCCATCCAAACTGCACATTTGGATATCTGCTCGAAAACGCTTCATAAGCACTTCTGTACTTCTCTCTTATAGCCTTTTCATCAAAAATAAAGAGCGGGGAGCCGAATCTCTCCACCATCTCGTCAATAGCCACTCCCCCTATCTTTTTTCTGATTTTCTGTTTCGGCATGGGAACTCCGGCTTTCGAGTGGCTGCTCTCTACCTTGATTATGGTAGGTTTTTCATAAGTTTTTATAGCCATTGCTTTCTCCTTTCGTGGCCAGTTCACTCAGCTTGTCGATATCCGTAATAAGCTCGTATGTATATCTGACCATCATCTTTCCGCTCTCATAATCGCCCGACATATCACTATTCTTATCGAACATAACGTCTAAAACTCTTTTGGGAAGATTCACCCCCACACCCGTGGCAAAATATACCCAGGCCGGGAATCGCGGATTTATCTCTATCAAAATGATATTATCTTCATCGACTATACACTCGAGCTCAAAAGGACCTTTCCACTTATATTTGCCAACGAAATCTTCGGCGACTTTCAGCAGCTTCTCATGCTTGATCGTAACGCCGTTCCATATCTTTCCTAGATGAGTAGTTGTCATCTTTTTTATAGCCACGAGCCCCAAAGAGTTCCCTTTTCCGTCACCAGCGCCTATGACGTTGAGCTCATCCCCTTTTACAATCTCCTGAACCAGTATGGGGAAGCCCCACTCGTTCGAGATCTCCGTAAAATAGTAAACGGCCTCAGGTAAAGATTTGGCTTTATATGCCTTGTAATAGTTACCTTTTACTACACACGGAAATCCTATCTCGTTTACCGCCTTTTTAAGCTGGTCGATATTGAAAACTTTTTTGGTTTTCGGATACGAAATTTCCAGTACTTCACTAATATCGCCAAGATTCTCTTTGCTTCTTAGTTCAAACTGCTCAAGGTTCGGCAGGAAAGTTTTTATACCTGCCTCCTTCAAATCATCCTGATACTTGATATACGACGGCAACTCCGCATCCAGTGTGGGAATAACGGCATCAAGACCGTAACTCTCTTTTATATACAAAAGCCTGTTAAATATAGGCTCCCACCCTTGTGACGGGTAGGTCAAAACGTAGCTTTTGTCTATCACAAAATCCATAAAGTTGCCCGGGTCCTGGACATCGTAGCTAAGACCCACGGTCTTTATGGAAGAGTCGGCTTCCTTTAAACTTCTCGCCACACCGATACCCGGCCCGGGATTGTCCGTATCGTTTACTCCGCTAATCGCTACAATCATGGCAGCAGTCCATAAAGTTTCAGTTTCTCTTTAAAATCCAAAACATCGTTCAGGGCCTCCTCCTGAGTCACATCATACTCTTCGGAAAGCTTTTTCGCTATCTCTTTCTCTTCAACTCCCCTGGCTAAATCTTCTATAATCTCTTTAGCCGTCTCATTCAGAGTAAAAGTCTCGCCGCTTGTCGGATCGAACGCAAAACCGTTTTTGTTAACAGCCAAATTCTCTATCCTCATTTTTTACTCCTTTATTATAATGATAATAACATTGAATGGTTAATGAAACGTTAACGATAAGAGCGCAACCGCACGCAACCGGGGTCACGCAACCGGGGTCAGGTGATGCCAATGCTACTTGCCGTCCTTTTTATAATCCTCTGAACAGTCGCCTGATTAAGCCCAAGAAACTTTGCGATTCTATACTGCGAAAAGCCTTCACGGTAAGCCTCTACTATTCGTCTGTTTCTCTCTTTTTTATCTTCTGCGTTTTCAAGCAACTCTTTGAGCCGCTCATCTTTTAGCCCCTCATTCTCCAAAGGAGCGTCAATCGTAGATGCCGCCTTTTTCAAAAGCTTCATGTCATCCATATCGGGCGGGGTCCGGAAAAACTCATTCATGGCGTCTTTATCACCCCTGTATAGTTTTAAAAGCCAACTCTTTTTCAGCCACTTCGGCATAGGTATATCGTTTAGAAAGTAGTATGAGGAGGCATATGGATACTCGCCGCACTTTCGTACTACCTTTGCCTCTACTGGGTTTAGTTCAATATAGCGGATAAGCGTGTACAGATACGCCTCATCGGTTACAATGAAGCTTTTGAAGCGCCCCTGCCACAGGTGGCCGGTTCTATCGTATTTTCTGTTGAAGTAGATGGCGTAGTTGGCATTTATCTGGCGCATGAATCTTGAAAGGTTCGGCTTTTTTGTCTCTATGAGCAGATGGTAGTGGTTGCCCATCAGGCAGTAGTTATGCACCACCACACCATACGCCCTTGACTCGTTAGAGAGAATATCCAGAAACTTCTGGAAGTCCGCATCTTCTTCAAACACGTTTCGCTGTCCGACACCGCGGTTTACGATATGGTAATACCCGGGCAGATCGATCCTCGGTCTTCTTGCCATGCCCTCTCCTTTTCTGCTTTGTTGGAAAGTTTAGCATGTTTATGTTTAAAATAGCATTGGCATCACCTGACCCCTTATGGCGTGAGCAAAACGGCATGATCGAACGGTTCTTCCGTACTATCAAAGAGGAGTGCATCTGGCACCACAACTTCAAATCACTCAAGGAGGCCAATGATATCATCGGAGAATGGATCAGGTTTTACAACCGGGAAAGAAAGCATTCGGCGCTGCAGTACAAAACACCCTCTGAAGTGTTTCGTTTAGCGGCATAACTGTGCAGAATTGAAGGGGTCAGTACAATCGTCTCCAGATGGATCGTTTTGTCGTAGTGTTCCTGAATCCACGACTGCATCCGTTTGAGTGTCCAGTACCCCTGGCTCTGCCGGATCTCTTCGACCAGTTCGTCGAAGATCTTCGGATCCCAGACCACGTGTCCTTTGGGATTTCCGCTTTTGATTCGGGCCAGGGCCTCTTTGCCTCCCTCGTTGTATCTTTTGACCCACCGTGCGTAGGTGTAGGGCCCGATCTTGAGCTCTTTTTGGATCTGGATCGATTTGGCGCCCTCTTTGCGCATCAGGATCGCACGCAGGCGCAACTGGTACTTTCCGTCTTTGGCTTTGCGGATCTCCTGCCGCAACGTCTCGACATCGTCGTGGGGTTTGATCTCTAATGGTGCTCTCATGCCCGGCTATCAAGCAAGTTTCATTCCAGTTTTAGTTTGGATTGGTATTATTCCTCTCCTCGTACTTGTTATCCTTTATGAAGTTTGTAATCCAAAAAGTTGTACTTCTTCATAATCTATTGTACTATCAATTTCCTCTATTATATTATTTTGTACTATTGAATTATTTGTAGTTATATCAATCATATTTTTATGTAACCACTCGTTATTCCACAATGAAATATGTTCACCTGCAACAATTTTACAAATTTTTTCATCATAGTTT
>JALSXE010000411.1:0-8369 GCA_027072755.1 Campylobacterales bacterium
GAGCTGAAAAACTGGGGCGGCCTCTCCGGAAAAAGCGGAACCAAACTCCCCTCTTATATGCGTGAAGATGAAGTCGAGCGCTTTTTGAATGCCATCGAGACACATCCGTTCCGGCAGGCGGTTTCCGCGAGGAACAGACTTCTTATAAAGATGATACTCTTTACCGGCATACGCGTCGGTGAGGCCCTGAATCTCAAGCTCAAAGATCTTATTCCCGAAAACGGTATCTACCTCATACGAATCGTCGGCAAAGGGAACAAAGAGCGTATCGTAATGATCAAATCTTCTCATATTGATAAATATCTAAAAGAGTGGCTTGCTATCAGAAGCTGTGACGGAGAGTATCTTTTCTGCAACAAAAAAGGGACTCCCCTCACCCAGGCGTATGTGAGCCGCATAGTCGAAAAGATACTGATGCAGGCGGGAATAAGAAAAGAGAAAAACGGCGCCCATATGCTTCGCCACACCTTCGCTACGATGCTCTACCTGAAGAAGAAGGATCTGGTTCTCGTGCAGGAGGCCCTGGGCCATGCGAGTCTCGATACTTCACGTATTTATACCCATTTCGACAAAGATAGACTCAAAGAGGCTGCAAGCGTAATGGATGAGATAGCGGGAGGCAAAGAGTGAAATTGACTTTTTTGGGAACTTCGGCCGGTGCTCCTACTAAAAACAGATATGTCACCGCACTGGCTATGCAGCTTGAAAACAGCAGAGACTGGATGCTTTTTGATTGCGGAGAGGGTACGCAGTATAGACTTATGCAGACTCCCCTATCCCCTTTTACCCTCTCGAAAATATTCATAACACACCTTCACGGAGACCACATATACGGCCTTTTCGGGCTGCTTGCCTCACGAGGTCTTTCGAGGGCGTCAAGCAGCCTGCAGATATATGGACCGAAAGGTATTTCTGAACTGCTCGAGAGTGTGCTTCGACTCTCACAGCTGAATCTGCCGTTCGAACTCGAAATTACGGAGATTTGCGAAGGAGATACATTCCACTTTGAAAACTTCATCGTCGAGACGGTTAAGATGTCGCACTCGATCACCACATTCGGTTTTGTCTTAACAGAGGCGCAAAAAGAGGGGCGGTTCGATCTGCAAAAGGCGAAAGAGGCCGGTATTCCGGAAGGGCCTCTCTACGGCAGGCTCAAACGGGGAGAGATAGTTACTCTTCCTGATGGGCGCATAATTGACGGAAAAGATTTTACGGAACCTCCCAGACGCGGTAAAAGAGTTATCATAGGAGGAGACAATGACTCCCCTGCTCTTTTCGAAAAGTTCGAAGATGTCGACTTGATGATACACGAAGCTACATACACTGAAGCCGATTTCGAGAAACTACCGAGAAAGTTTATGCACTCTACCGCAAAATCTGTAGCTATAGCGGCATCTCATATGGGCGTTAAAAGGTTGATATTAACCCATATCAGCCCACGTTACGACAAGTATGGAAGGGTTTTTGAACTGCTTGAAGAGGCGAAGAGCCATTTCGATGGGGAGGTCGAAGTGGCTTACGATCTGATGACTGTTAAAGTATAGTACCGGTTTAGTCCAGGCTCTTTTTGAGTTCGTCTACGGTTGTGACGAACTCCACTTTTTCGACTCTTCTGTTATCGAGGTCGACCACCATCACATAGTCTGCATACTTCTCGCTTTTGAACTTTTCGGCATCCTTTTCATCCGTTAGAAGATATATGGAGAATTCGTTTTTCTGTAGTCCCGGCAGTGCCATATATTCGTAGATCACCTTCGGCATACCGCTGACATCGGCTATGAACACCTCGTTATGGGAGGTCAGATAATCTTTCGGCTGAGCGGCCAGAAACTCTTTGACCAGATGGCCGGTGGCTTTTGAAAAGGCCATGATGACCTTTTCGGTATCACCTGTTATCTCACCCTCTTTGCCGAATTGGTCCGTAAGCTTTTGCGCACCGAACTCTCTGCCTATCTCTACGGCAGGTGCAACCTTGCCTTCGGTAATCGTTACAGTTTCTCTCTCCTCGACTTTGTTGCTGCATCCCCCAAAGAGAAAAACAGCGGCGAAAAGTGCCGCCAGTACCTTGATTTTCATGGTCGTTCCCTTTTTCAAAAATTTTTGTCGAAAGATTATATCCGGTTTTTTTAAGAGTATTGTAGTGCCGGAAGTTTAGTTCGAATTTAGAAGCTTTTTCGCCCTTTCGATCAGCGGCAGTTGGGAACGGACAATGATCTTTTCGGCCTCTTCGAGCGAAAACCACCCTGCCCTGTCGATTTCGGGAAACTCATTTTTGATCCCTGAGTGAGGCGGCCACTCTATGGTGAAGGTGTTGGAGACTATGTCCGTATCCGGTTCGGCTTCTACTGCCCAAACGGTTATCTGTTTGCCGGAGCTCTTTACGGAACCTAGAGGTATAAACTTGCCCCATATCTGTTGGCCTGTCTCTTCACGGAACTCCCTTTTCGCGGCTTCGAGAAGATCTTCATCGGGCTCGACTTCGCCCTTTACCACACTCCAGGCTCTGGGGCGGTTTTTCCAGTAGGGCCCGCCCATATGCACAAGAAAGAGTTTAAGTCCGTTATCCTTTTTGTACGGCAGTATTCCGGCGCTCTGTTTCATGAGAGTCGCTCTTAAACCCGTTCATAGCGATGTTTGCCGACCTTTTTGATCTTTACAAATCTCGTACTGAGCAGATGGTTGATCGCTGTATTTACATTGCCGGCGTACTTTATTTCGGTATGGGGCATCAAAACTCCGTCGACTTTTGAAAAGTCTTTGTAAAGAGTGACAAACTGCATGATTTGCGGACCCATTTTGAGTTTTCCGACGGTCTTGACGATATGGAAATTTTTCGGATCGACATAGTAGTCGCACTCGACCCCGTTTTTTACAAGAGCGAGAATATACTCCCCCCCTTTTTCAGCTACTTTTATTTCGCCTGAAAACTCCTTTAGCTGCAATGGGGTGTATAGTCTCATGAGTTGGGCCTTCATGGCATCGAGCATGGGCCCGGAGACCTGCCTCTTGTCACCTCCGTTGTAAACCTTTATTCCGATATTGCCTTCAAGTATCCTGGTTTCGCTTCTGTCGGGATATGATAGTTCTATATATAGCCTGTTCGGAAGCGTCACTCTTCTCTTGTCGCTTCCTTCAACTCCGTCGGCAGTTCTGACCACCCTCCACTTCTGTATGTAGCTAACCGATTTCATAAGGGCTTCGCTGCCGCCGTATACCTCTACCATCCTATCCAGTATCTTATCCTTCGAAGGCTCCGCATAAAGATTCGCGCCAAGAAGCAAAGAGCAGCATATCGCCAAAAAGAGTGCTCTCATTTCAGTCTCCTATTATATTGATCTCTTTGCGATTATACTCCCCTATTGCTGTCGACAATAGAAAATTTGGAGCTTCTTTGTCCCGATAAAGGTAGTTTAAGGGATAAAAAAAATGTTGCTATTGTCGATAATAGCTTGTAAGCGGAGCCAAACGGGCGGCCGGAATAGAAAAAAGTGCACTCTTAGGCTGCCGAACGGCTTCATGTGTAGTAGAATGCAATACGAGATTGCATTATTAAAAAAATCTATGGTAGACTTCAAGTCTGCAAAGTAGGTGGGAGAAAATGAGTTTTATACGTAAATTTTCGGGCGTGGGTGTTGCCGCATTGAGTGTTTTGATATTTACGGAAGGCATCCTTCACGCGACTGACGAAGATCCGAGAATCAAGGAGGAGCTCGAGAGCTCCAGGCAGATCATTCCGCTGAAACAGGCTCTCGGAGAGAGTGAATACAAGAAAGCGATACGCTCCGGAAAATACTACTATGTAGGCAATACCAAATGCCGTCTGTGCCATAGGAAGTTTTTTCTCGGGCGTAAGAAGGATCCTCACGATTACGCCATGAAAGATCTGAAGGGAGGGTATGAAGACAACCCGAAGTGTCTGCCGTGCCACAGTACAGGTTACGGGGTGCCGAACGGATTTGTAAGTAAAAAAGAGACTCCAAGACTCGCCAATGTGCAGTGCGAGGGGTGCCACGGTCCCGGAAACAGACATATAAAGATCGCCAGAAAGACGAAAAAAGGCGGCGGTTTCCTTGCAGGCACGGATAGACCGCATATTCTTAAGAAGATGTGCAAAAGCTGTCATACGGAGCGATGGAACAGATCTTACAAAGATTTCCATGCTGCATACAGTAAATATAAAAATGCAGATCCGAATAAAAAAGCGAAAGCGAAAATTGCCCAAAAATGAGAAACATCAAGGTTTTCAAAAAAAACAGCATAATCTGGTGGCTAGTCACCCTCGTGGTGACGCTTTCGATTATCTCTTTTTATAACTACGATGTTCAGAAAAAGCTGCTTCTTAAGCAGATGCAAAGCGACTCCAAAGATATCATAAGCTCCATCACCGCGGCTATAAAGCGCTTCCAGGATATAAAGTCGACGATGAACCTGCAGAAGCTTGTGAACGATATGTCTCTCGACTTGGATATATTCGAGTTCAGATATCTCGAGCCCGACGGAGTTATAAGAAATTCGATGTTTCAGGATGAGATAGGCAAGGTTCATAAGGGGAAAAGTTTTCAAAAGACCATGCAGGGTGATCTGCCGTTCGGCGAGTTCTTCTTCGAGGTACGCGACTATGTTCCGGTTATGGCTATCTACTACCCTATCAAAATCAAAAACGAACTGGTAGGCATCATCGATCTGGCCGTAGAAGTTCCTCCCGAGGTTTTGAGGTCGGAAGGTGATGAAGATTCGGTCATTTCGCACAGAAAAGTGGATATACTCAACCTTCTCAAAGCTATAGAGGGCTCGATAAAAAACAGTATATCGATCTTCAGAAACACAAATATCGAAGATTTCCTCTATAAATATGTAAGTTCCGCCGAAAACATCCTTCAGATAACTGTGATCGATCGAACCGGCCATGTAGTGGTAAGCAGCAATAAGTCCATTATCGGAAAACGTTTCGATATGAGCCGGCTGAAGAGGAAACAGATAGTGGAGTTGGAAGGCAGGCCCGTATATAGAATGTTGACTGACGGCAGCGTATTCGGCGGTGACAAAAACAAACAGCTGATTCTACTGATAGATGCGGCCCCGTACAAAGAGAACGAACATAGACTTCTTCAGACAGCTTTGATCACAAGTATTATCGCGCTGCTGATAGCTCTCTTTATCGCAAGAGCGATCTACCGCTCGGCTATCAGGCAGTCCAAAGAGGAGAAAGAGCGCCTGGAGAGACTCGTAAAAGAGAGAACCCACGAGATCGAACTTCTGAGCAAAACCGATTCGCTTACCGGTCTGTGGAACAGAGGCTATCTCGAGGAGATGCTCGAGATAGAGTTCAAGCGTGCAAGAAGATACAGGCACGACGTATCTATCGCCGTGGTCGATCTGGACCACTTCAAACAGATAAACGATACGTACGGGCATATGGCGGGTGACGAGGTGCTACGCCAGGTCAGCGACCATATAAGATCATGCATAAGAGAGACAGATTTCGTCGGGCGATACGGTGGTGAAGAGATAGTCGTAATACTCCCCGAGACCGACATAAAAACGGCCCGGGCTATCGCCGAAAAGATCAGAGCGACGATAGAAGCGCACCCTGTAAAGTTTGAAGGCAAGAGCATAAAGGTTACGTCGAGCATAGGAGTAAGCAACCTGCGGGCGGAACATGAAGATTATCATGAAGTTTTCTCAGAAGCCGACGAAGCTCTCTATGAGGCGAAAGAGGAGGGGCGAAACAGGGTTGTGGTCTCGAAAAAGGCGGAAGCTGAAGATGAGTCCGGCCCTTTTGATGATTGACCGATGTTACGCAAATTCCGGGCCAAGCCCGCAATTTGGCAGGGCCTGTGCGGCCCTACAACCCCCTAAAGCTTCGAAATCCAAGATTTCGAGATGATTTTACGCTTTTGCGTAAAATCAGTGAATAAACATTCGATTGACCCTTTATGTATAATCTTACGGATGGTACAATAGAAGCACAATACCGACTGTTCCCCAAAGGAGTTTCGATGCTCTTCGATTACTCGAAAACAGACCCGTCACAAAATTACAAACTGATGAGCCAGACCATAATCCCGCGCCCGATTGCGTGGATCGTGACGGAGTGTAAAGGTGTAATTAATGTAGCACCTTTCAGCTATTTTACCGGTCTCTCTTCAAAGCCTCCAACGGTGATAGTCTCCATAGGATACAAGAGCGACCAAACGCCGAAAGATACCCTCGCCAATATAAGAAAACACCGAAAATGCACCGTATGTATGGTAACTCCGGAGCAGATGCAGATGATGCACTACAGTTCCAAAGAGATCTCTTCGCAAATAAGCGAAGCAGAAGAGTTCAATATTCCGCTCAAATCTATTGTAGAAGGTTTTCCACCTATTGTAGAGGGTACTCCTTCGGCTTTTTTTTGCGAACTGTATAAAGAGGTGGAGCTTCCGGGAAGTAAAACGATTCCACTGATCCTCGAGATAAAGCGCCACTTTGTGGATGATGAAGTTATCGTCGACAAAGAGCGTCTTAGAGTCAGATTCGAGCCGTTGGCCCGTGTGGGAAGGTATTACACTACACTTGCGGAAGATTTGACACCGCCGAAGATACCGTGAAATGCCGAATATAGAGCCGTTTGAAAAACTGACTGAGCGCTACGACGACTGGTTCGAGGAGCATAGCGGAGTCTACGCCGAAGAGCTCAAGGCGATAAGGGAGCTGCTGCCGGATTTTGAAAAAGGTATCGAGATTGGAGTGGGAACGGGACGATTCGCGCAGCCGCTCGGCATTAAAACCGGTCTCGAACCCTCCCCCAAGATGGCCAAGATAGCCAAAAAAAGAGGAATCGACGTTGTCAGCGGTGTTGCCGAGGCGCTCCCTTTTGAAGATGAGAGTTTCGATTTCGCACTGATGGTCACGACTATCTGTTTTGTGGATGATGCGCAAAAAACTCTAAAAGAGATCCATCGTATACTCAAGCCCGGAGGATATATAATTGTCGGATTTGTAGACAAAAACAGCCCTCTCGGCCGTCTGTATCAGAAAAACCGTCAAAAGAGCCCTTTTTACAAAACTGCGCACTTTTTCGGTTCACAGGAGGTATTGAAACTGCTTGAGAAGAGCGGGTTTTCAGAATGCAAAGCGGTACAGACACTCTTTGGGTATGATCTTTCTCACATGAAAGGCGGCATAAAGCCGGGCTGCGGTGAAGGTGCATTTGTAGCGATACGGTGTAAAAAAGATGCGTAAACACAGAGGACTTGCACCGGAAGACCGGGTCTTTTTCGATCCGGAAAGGGTCTCGATTCTCAAAAAAGCCGTTGCGGACCTGACCTGGCTGCTCAGACACGGCTACTCCCAAAAAGCCGCCTCGCAGCTGGTAGGCAACCGCTACCGGCTTACAGAGAGGGAGAGACTGGCGATGCTTCATGCCGCCTGGAGCAGAGAGTTCCGTCCGCCGCCTCTATCGACCGACGAGATCGAAGGAAGGAGGCTCTGCATAGACGGTTTCAATCTTCTTATCACGCTGGAAACCGCTGTGGGAGGCGGTATCCTGATACGTGGTGTAGACGGCTGTTACCGCGATATAGCGAACGTTCACGGCAGCTACAGTTTCCGGGCAGAGACCAAAAAGGCCGTTGAATATGCCGCCGAAGCTATAAAGGAGCTTGGGGTAAAAGGAGCCGTATGGTACTTCGACCGTCCGGTTTCAAACAGCGGTCGGATCGTAGAGCTGGTAAATGTTACCGCGAAAAGGATGGCGGTTTCCATGCATGCGGAAACCTCCGAAAAGGTCGACAAGAGGCTGAAAGAGTGTTCCGCTGTCGTAGTGACGGCGGATGCCGAAATTCTCGACAGCGGTGTCGAGTGGTTCGATCTGGCGGGATGGATAATCGAGAACAGGCTCTCCGTCGTTGTAATCGATTTGATATAATAGATTTTTTCGGGACTTTTTACTCGATTTCGAAAGGAGTATCTGATGGGACTGAGACGATCGATTTTGGTGTGCATTGCCGTTTCGGCAACGCTTTTCGCTTCGCATCATGAAGCCAAAGCGCCGGAAGCGAAAGGTAAACAGGCGGGTGGCGAGACGGCTCAGGCCGTCAAAACGGGAAGAGAGGCGAGTCGGCTTCTGATCAAAACTCTCGGCGGCAATATGAAAAAGCATATGAAAGCGGGAGGAGCGAAAGATGCCCTCTCCTTCTGCTCTATGAATGCAGCCGCTCTTACCGCGGAGGTAGATAGCAGACTTGGTGAGAAGGTGAGTGTGAAGCGGATCACTCTCAAGCCGAGAAACCCCGCAAACATGGCGGAAGGTGACGAAAAGGAGATACTCGAAGCACTGGAAAACCTGAAGAGAAACAGCGTACTGCTGCCGAAATATCTGCTTC
>JALSXE010000412.1:0-2132 GCA_027072755.1 Campylobacterales bacterium
ATTCTACGCATTAGTAGCATTTGCAGGGATGATACTCTCTTACCTCTGGTACAGATTGGTATTGTCCTACAAACAATTGAATTCTGGAAAGTTTAAGGTGATTCATGCCATCGAGACAATGCTTCCTATTCGTCCATATGATGCAGAATGGAACGCTTTAGGGCGAGGCATGAACCCAGATTTGTATAAACCGTTTACCCACATAGAAGTAGTTGTTCCGTGGGTTTTCTTTTTCCTCCATACTATTGTGCTAATAGCAAGCATTTGCATGATGGTCAATCCTGCCTAACCCCGCGTGCAGCGGACACGGCTTCGCCGTGCGCTAATCGTGGCGACTTTGAGGCGAAGTAGCGTCGCTAACAATGCTTCTGGACAAACACGCCGTGCCGCTGACGCCCCCGTTAGGCTATATTGCCTGAGTAAAGGAGTATCATGGGCAGAGATTCAAGACGTCACCTTTCGTATTTGGAATTCTTGGAACAAACTTTAGGCGAACGGCGTTCTCTCAAAGAGAAGGCGGAAAGCCGATACGCGAAGGTGGCAGATGAATTAAGAACGGTTCGTGTGCTTTTGGAGATGGCAGAGGACGAGTATAAGAAAATGGGGGGAGTAAGGCTGGATGAGCTGCAGGATCGCAGAGATGAACTCAATAAACAAATACGGGAACTAAGAAGCGAAGTCCGAAGGTTGGAAAAATTACTGGAAGCGAAGAAGTTTGCACTACAAGAAGCCGAACAAGAGGTTGAGCCTATTCGTAGGGAGATTGCGAGGCTGAATAAAAAGACAAAACCCCAAAGAGAGAAAATAAAAGAGCTGTATCAACGATGGTGGAGATTAAGCACCGAGTTAGAAACGGTAGAGCAGGAGGTGGCAATAGCAAAGAAAAATTTTGAGGCGGCTCAACGTGAGTATTGGATTGCTTTACGAGGGGAAAAAATAAAACCGTTGATAACTTTATTAGGGTTAGGCGGCTTGTTATTGGTAATATTGGCATCTTTGGTGTGGAGCGCTAAACAATTGCCCCTCTATGGGTTTGCGTTTGTGATTGTTGGGACCTCTGCTTTATTTCTTGTAGTGGTCTTGACTTTACTCCGCCAAGATGAAAAGTTACGTGAAGAGAGTTTTATTCAGTTGGTGAAGGTGATTGTTAAAACCTTCGGAATATTTCGTAAAAGTTCCTAACCCCGCGTTCAGCGGACGCGGCTACGCCGCGCGCGAACGTCGGCGGAATTTCGGCCAAAAATCGTTCGCCAGCGAGGGCGGTTGGACGGCGACGCCGCGCCGCTGACGCTATCGTTGGGCGCCATGTTGCGATGATGGCGTGGACGCGTGAATTTTATGCAAAACAGGCCGAATGGAGCGGCGCTTACCGTGGTGGTGTGCTGCCATGGCATCGCCGCAAGGCGGAACGGGCACGGGCCATGCTTGGGGCACCACCAAAGCGCATTCTGGAATTGGGCGCGGGCGGTGGGCAGAATGCCATTGCCTTGGCAGAGCTTGGGTATGAGGTCATTGCTGTTGAGCAAGTGCCCCTTTTGGTGCAGCACATTCACGAATTACGCCGCCAGCATCCTCAAGCCCAAGTGGAAGTGGTGGAAGGCGATTTCTATCAAGTCGAGTTGCCGGAAGGAGCCTTTGATGGGGTATGTTATTGGGATGGATTTGGGATAGGAACCGATGATGAACAACGGGCATTGCTGAAGCGCATTCATCGTTGGTTGAGGCCTGACGGAAAGGCGTTGATTGACGTATACACCCCCTGGCATGCAGCGAAGTCCGTTGGTTATGGTGGGCAGGTGGGAAGAGCGAAGCGCGCGTATGGATTTGATGGGGAGGGTTGTCGGTGGATTGACCGGTGGTGGTTGGAAGAAACCGGGGAGAGCATTGAGCAATCATTGCGCTGTTATGCTCCTGCCGATTTGCGGTTGTTGTTGGAAGGGACAGGATTGGAGTTGGTAGCAGTAGAGCCTGGAGGGATGATGGATTACGAGAGCGGGCGGTATGTGGAACCTGTGCCATTAGAGCGAGCGATGTGGTATGTTGCCGTTTTGCGGCCTATCAAATGAGGTGGTGCCCAACCCCGCGTTCAGCGGACGCGGCTGGGCCGCGCACGAACGTGGGCGGAATTTCGG
>JALSXE010000413.1:0-2130 GCA_027072755.1 Campylobacterales bacterium
TTGGTATATTGTGCAGCATTGAAGGTGTCCGCATCGGGCATTGTGGCGAGACCTTTCGGAAAAAAGTGCCGCTGCACCGAAAAGATAATATTCATGGCGCTATCGTGTTTTTTGTTCTCCAAGGTCTCCGCCGTTAACGAAACAGATGAACCCAAAGCCGCCAAAGATGCCGCCGTGCCTATAAACTCTCTTCTATTCATAATTAAACTATACCCTTTTATCGTGCATTGAACGTGTACGGTAGAGAGCGTACGCATACGAAAAGAGCCCCAAAAGATACCCTGCGACAAATAGAGGAACAGGAAAGTGTTCGGGCGCCCTGCCCTCCAAAACTGCGGAAGCGGCTATAATGAAAGAGGCGATTACGGTGCCGGCGCCCGCCACTCCCAAAAGCAGAGAGAGCGGACCGAAGCGCGGGTAGACCCCTCTTTCATTAAGGTATAGTACGACAACCGAGAAAATGATGAGGGCTGCCGATACCGCGACCGGTGCCCAGACCGGACCGACCCACGGAAGGGGAATTAGAAAGAGAATATCCCATGTAGAGAGGGACTGTGGCCAGTCGAGCAGCATCTTTAAAAAGATGTAGTAGAAGATATCCCAGATTCCAAACATTACAAAAAAGGCCGCGACTCTCGACTGCAGCTGTCTATAGGACAATACGGCCGTCGACCACAAAAGAACCAGAGTAGCAGCCTCTCTAGCCGTCTCTATAGCAAGAATTTTTTTATCTATCGGTACGAGCGGGAACGAAAAGCCGTTCGGGTAGTAAATCTCTCTAAGATAGACGACTACGGCACTCTCTATGTATCCGAACGACACTCCCCATATGACCAGCCACAGAAGCCGCTTTTTCAGATCCATCGATTTAAAAACGGTAGATATCTATATTTTCGCGAATCTCGTCCACCAGCGCAGCAAGCGTCTCCTGCAGATACTCCTTTATCTCGTCTTCTCCGGCAAAGGGCGGCGCCCACTTGCTCTGGATGATGGATACACGCTTCGTGATTTTCGACTTACCCTGGCGGATAGTAAGTGTGGCACTCGCCTGAGCCGTAAGGTTCTCTCCGGTCAGTCTGCTTTTGTCGAAGGTCGCACCGAGATAGTCTATCCGCACCTTTACATTCGCCGCTTTTTTGTTGTCGTTCACCTCTGTAACGACTTTGCAACCTTCAACCTCGAGCGCTTTTGTCAGTGCATCGGCAAGCCACTCGTCAAGTGCCTGATCGCTGTATATGGTGGTGACGGTTTTTCCACCCTTGACAATCCGGCCGACAACCCTTTTGTACTTTCTTGCATCAAGAACGCCTGACAAAACGATCATACCGCTCTTTTGCAGTACCGCAGGATTTGGAACGAAAGGATCGATACGTATATCAGCCTGCTGTTTCTGGGCACAACCGCCGAGACCGAATATCGATATGAAAAAAGCTACAAGCAGAATGGAGATCTTTTTCATGGCGCCCCTTTTGTAAGAGTTTTACCGTTTAGTATAGCCAATTATTCTTTATCACTCCGCTTGACATTGCTCAAATACCGGGATAACCGGTGTTGGTGCAGTCGAAGGGGATTTGGCTAAAATTATGCCATGAAAAAGAGTAGTTCATCACTTGGGAAATGCCCTGAATGCGGTGAAAAGATCGTCTCCCGCGGAGAGTTTTACGGCTGCGAAGGATTTGTAAAAGGGTGTGGTTTCACGCTCTCCGTTCATGCTCTTGCATCTATCGGTCATTACAGTATCTCACCGAAACAGATGAGAAGTCTGCTGAAAGGGCCGACAAAGATGGGTTTCAAGACTTCAAGCGGGGTGGAGCGTATATTCACTGTCGAACTTAAAAAGGTCGATGATAGATGGCGCGCATGGGTCGATTTCGAAGCGGGAAGCGAGCTGGAGGTCTTGGGAAGCTGCCCTGTGTGCGGCGGCGATGTAGTGGAGAGTCCGTTGAGCTTTGGATGCTCCAGATGGGATGAGGGGTGTGAGTTCGCGATATTCAAAAATTCCCTTAAGCGTTTTGGCGGTAAAATGCTCGGCAAACAGAAGGCAAGAGAACTCCTTGAAAACGGTGTCGCGGAAGCAAAGATCAGGCGTTTTGACGGCTCCTGGAAAAGAGTGAGGATAGTGCTGGATAA
>JALSXE010000414.1:0-2116 GCA_027072755.1 Campylobacterales bacterium
GTCAGAAACCTTCGAAGACGAATCGCGGATATGATCCGTAAGGCGGCGAAAGAGATACTGGCCGATCCTGAGATAAAGAAGGTCTCCGTAACCGTCAAAAACCTGCATGAGTTTCTGGACAAGCCGGTATTCGAGATAGATATCGCCGAAAGTGTCCCGACGGTGGGGGTGGTGAACGGCCTTGCCTGGACGGCTGTGGGCGGTGACGTGCTGAAAATCGAGACGATAAAGATAAAAGGAAAAGGGGCGCTACAGCTTACCGGAAGTCTGGGTGACGTAATGAAAGAGTCGGCCCGCATAGCGTTGAGTGTCGTCAAAAGTCTGATAGACCAGGGCAAACTTCCGATAGAGGAGCGCATCATCCCCAAAACCGCAAAAGAGCTCGAGAGCGGGTTGAAGCCCGAGCCGAGCGAGGTCTACAAGCGCTACGACCTGCATATTCATATTCCGGAGGGTGCGACGCCGAAAGACGGACCGAGCGCGGGAATTACGATGGCGACTGCGATAGCCTCCATTCTGGGTGAGTACAAGGTGCGTGCGGATGTGGCTATGACCGGCGAGTTGACGCTGACCGGAAAGGTGCTCCCGATAGGGGGACTGAAAGAGAAGCTGATAGCGGCGTACAAGGCCAAAATCAAGAGAGTGCTCATACCCGAAAAGAACTACAAGAGGGATCTCGATGATATTCCGGATGTGGTGAAAGAGGCTCTCGAAATCGTTCCGGTAACCGGAATAGAAGAGGTTTTGAAAGAGGCTCTTTTGCTCAAAAAGCGCCTATGATACCGTCGTAGCCGCCCATGCCTTGCGGCGTAGGCGCTATAGCGACGAGAGGCGCTCTATTTTTCCCATAATGTCATGTTCTCTGACAGGTTTGGCTATGAAGTCGTTGGCACCGCTGTTGAGCGCTTCGGTCTTTTTGGTCTCGTCGGTAGTGAGGACGATCACCGGAATATTCTGCAGAGCCGGGTCCGAATTCATTATCTGTAAAACCGCTATGCCATCCATTATCGGCATTATAATATCCAGCAGAACAAGGTCTATGTCGTCAAGGTCACGAAGCAGGGTAATCGCCTCCTGACCGTCGGATGCTTCGACGATTTCGCCGATCATAGGATTCTTTTTCAGCATGGCTGCCATCAGCTTTCTGTTTATCATATCGTCGTCGACAACCAGAACTTTAAGTCCTCTCATCAAATCATCCTTCATTCTTCATAAATTTTTCTACAATCAATCTCACCAGATCGCGGCTCACAAGATTGACGATAACTTCGTCGCTCTCTCTCTTCTCCTCTTCGGTAACCTCGTTTGCGGGATCGGTCATAAGAACAACGGCGGCATGCGGCGCGTTCATCCTTATTTCGCTCCTCAGTGCCGTCATGCTCAACTCTTCAGCCTCCTTGTCCACAAATACCAGTCCGGTCTCTTCGTCGATTTTACCGATAAGCTCTTTTACGTCGGTTGCGATATCTGCATCGTATCCCAGTCCGTGAAGCATGTTGGCAAAGATTTTTCCTTCCAGCAGACTCTTTTTCAGAACGAGGATCTTTTTGGCCGTTTTTTGTGGACTCTCTTCCGATTTCGCTTCGCTCTGTTTCGGCTCCTCTTCTACGGTTTCGGGCTGTAGGTCGAAGTTGAACTCCTTTTCACTCTCTTCCGGTGCCTCTTCCTCTTTTTTGGGCGGTGCGGAGGGTTTGGGAGTACTCTTGTCGGTATTCATCTTCTCTGCGAGGAACTTTTTCAAAATCGATATTATCTCTTCACGAATAAGCGGTTTTGTCGTATATTCGTCTAGCCCCTCGGCAAGGAAGCGCTCCCTGTCGCCCTTGAGTGCGTTGGCCGTCAGAGCCACTATCGGTATGTGTGGAACATTCTCGTCCTCTTCATAGTCGAGAATCTCGTGTGTCGCCTCCACGCCGTCCATAACGGGCATCGATATATCCATGAAAATAATGTCGAAATCGCCGTTTCTACGCTTTTCGAACGCCTCGAGTCCGTTATCGGCAAGCTCGACTTTGAGGCCGAGATCTTCAAGGGTCCTCTTTATGAGCTTCTGGTTGATAGTATTGTCTTCAGCGACGAGAATGGTCTTGCCGCTCTTCTTGGTCGGTACACTGAG
>JALSXE010000415.1:0-2099 GCA_027072755.1 Campylobacterales bacterium
TATTTTTCATGCAGCGTCTCTATGAGCGGGGTCGACAAAAATACGTCGCCGTTGGAGCGCTGCACGATGATGAGAATTTTCCTATACATCTTCTACCCTTACACTAAAAAGCAGTGCGGCGATATAGACGAAGAAGAGTGTCGTATAGTGGCCCAGCAGATAGGAGTCGCTGAGCATAATGGTGAGGTAGAGCACCAGGAACGAGTAGCGCACGCCGCGGTAGGAGTCTTCCGTTTTTCGGGCAATTTTATAGAGTGAGTAGAATATGTAGAGCAAAAGTGCAAGCCCGACGAGCCCGAACTGAACGAGTGTCAGCATATAGAAGTTGTGCGGCTGTGATGTGGCGCGAACTTTCGGAGTGAGCTTTCGGTTTATGCGCTCATACTCCTTTTCGAAAGCCCCGGTTCCAAAACCCAGAAGCGGACGCTCTTTGAAGAGCTCCCAGGAGTTTAGCGTGAAGTTGATCCTGAGCCCTACCGAGGTGTGCGGGTTGGCTTTGAAATTTGCGACATTGTGGTAAGCGAGCATCATCCTGTCGTGAAACGGTCTGTTTATAAAAAATACCAGCACGATCGCGACAACGCTGATGCCAAGAAGAGCCGCCATCTTCTTGAACTCTTTTCTGAACTGGTAGGCGACATAAAAGAGAAGAATTACGATGAATCCTATCTGTCCGGCACGACCGCCGCTTATGAAGATATTCAAAGACATGGTGATCATGAAAAAGAGGTATACGATCTTCTCCCGGCGGCTTTCGTCGCCGTAGATGATGCGGTGAATCAGCAGTATCACGGCAAACGCGACCATAGGCGAGTAGGAGAGGTGGCTGACAAACGGTGTAGGGTAGGGCTCCATCGAGTAGTTGTGCCACGGGATGTGGATGAGGTTGAAATACATTCCGTAAGAGAGTACCTCCGAGATCATGACGGCGAGTAGAAATGCGCTGAGAGCCTTCTTTATGAACTCCGGTCTGATTACGGATATGAAGATGGGCATAAAAAGAAGAAGCTGCTCTCTCGTTATGATTTTTTTGAGGCCGGTTTCGGGATCGCTACTGTATATGAGGGCCACGAAGTGAAAGACGAAAAAGATCATGATGGCGATGGCTGCCGGGTTGCTCTTTATTTTGCGCCATCTCTCCTTGAAATCCCCGGCCGCAAGCCATAAAATTAGGATGAGCACCAGAAGAATATTGTTTACGGCAATCGATATGGGGAGTGTAAATCCGAGAGCCACGATGAGGTAGTTGATCCATAAATCTAGCCTCTCTCTTTGCGGTACTTTGAATCTACCTATCGTCATTTTCTCTTCCGTCATATAGATGTTCATAACGGTTTTTCCACCGCTTGTGGAGCCAGAACCACTCATCCGGTTTTTTGCGTATCGCCTGCTCCGTGATGTCGGCCTGCGCCTGCACGTTATGTAGTATGCGCTCCTCTTTGGTCCCCTCTTTTTGCATCTCCAGGGGCTGATAGTACTCTATTTGGTATCGTCTGTGATCTTTGGTCGTTATGAAAGCGGGGATGATGATAGCATTTGTTCGCATAGCCAGCAGAGCCGCCGCCGGTGTATGGCGCGCCTCTTTACCAAAAAAAGAGATTAGAAGCCCTTCGTTTTCGGCCGTGTTCTGATCTACCAGAAGTCCGACCGAGCGACCCTGCTTCAGCGCCTTCATGAGCTCTCTCATCGCCCCTTTCTTCTGCACCACCTTTATATCGAACTGCTCTCTGTTTGCGCTTAGAATCTCATCCATCACTTTCGAATCGAGCGGTCGGCCCACGCCGGTCAGCGGGCCGAACTTTGCGGCGGTCGCAAGCGGCAGAAGCTCCCAGTTGCCGTAGTGGGCGGTTATGAAAACGACGGGTCTGCCCGAGCTCATTGCCGACTCGACGATTTCTGGGTTTTTGAACTCCACCTTCTCGAGCAGGCTCTTTTTGTCGATCCCCTGATTCTGCACGAAATCGGCCAGGTTGAAGAGGAGGTTTTCGTATGTCTTTTTTACTATCTTTTCTTTCTCTTCGTCGCTCATCGTGTCGCCGAATGCGAGATCGAGGTTGATTCTCGCTATGCGCCGGTGTTTTCTGTCGAGCAGATATATG
>JALSXE010000416.1:0-2096 GCA_027072755.1 Campylobacterales bacterium
ACCTTTGTCGCCTGCTCGATCTGCCAGTAAGGAGAGGAAACACCCCCACGGGCGTGGGGAAGACCGACAGCGACTTTGTGAGTACATCCGTGTAAAGGAAACACCCCCACGGGCGTGGGGAAGACCCCATTGTAAATGGCCCCGCTTAAAAGTATCAAGAAACACCCCCACGGGCGTGGGGAAGACTATTCCGGTATATCGTGATGCGATTCATATGCAGAAACACCCCCACGGGCGTGGGGAAGACTGGTTCGGGCGGCGCGCTATCGGCTCATAGTATGAAACACCCCCACGGGCGTGGGGAAGACAGGTGCTGCATTGCTTTGGTGACTGACGAGTGGGAAACACCCCCACGGGCGTGGGGAAGACATCCGAGGCGATTTTGTGATTTCGGCGATGGCAGAAACACCCCCACGGGCGTGGGGAAGACGCTGTCAATGCAAAGCTTGGAAAGCATGGCGCAGAAACACCCCCACGGGCGTGGGGAAGACCATCCGCAAGAGACAGTCGAGCCGTTGCGGATAGAAACACCCCCACGGGCGTGGGGAAGACGCAAGAAAGGACAAGCCTCAGGTCAACCTGTGGGAAACACCCCCACGGGCGTGGGGAAGACGTGGCACTTGGATCACATGGGATGGCATCGATGGAAACACCCCCACGGGCGTGGGGAAGACTCGATCAGCTCCACAGGCCCGAAGTTGCTATAGGAAACACCCCCACGGGCGTGGGGAAGACTATACCTGCGCAAGCAGAAAGCAATAGCGCAAGGAAACACCCCCACGGGCGTGGGGAAGACGGTTGTTGTACAAGTGAAGTGCTGTAAGCGCCGGAAACACCCCCACGGGCGTGGGGAAGACAGCACACTTCGCCGATCTGCTCGAGGTGCTGCAGAAACACCCCCACGGGCGTGGGGAAGACTCGCTTGCCTTCCTCGCTGCGCCCGAAACGCTCGAAACACCCCCACGGGCGTGGGGAAGACCCAGATAGCGTAAACGACTGAAATAGCTTCTGAGAAACACCCCCACGGGCGTGGGGAAGACCCGCCATGCGCAAGCGGAGATGTAAGCTTTGCAGAAACACCCCCACGGGCGTGGGGAAGACCCTCAATGCGCATCGCTCCGCCTCCGCCGCTCGGAAACACCCCCACGGGCGTGGGGAAGACCAAAGAATGGTGGGGTGATGGATGCGAGGCGGAGAAACACCCCCACGGGCGTGGGGAAGACCTTGTCGATCCGGATCGTCTCTTCGGCAACACCGAAACACCCCCACGGGCGTGGGGAAGACCTCGCACTCGGTGTGCGTCATGGCAGCCCGCGAGAAACACCCCCACGGGCGTGGGGAAGACCTACGGTAATGCGCCGCTACGTCGCGCGCCCAGGAAACACCCCCACGGGCGTGGGGAAGACCATCTATCTTTTCTCTTTCCTCTTCGAGAGTCGGAAACACCCCCACGGGCGTGGGGAAGACTGGTGTCCTACTATGACAAAGAGATCGCCGACAGAAACACCCCCACGGGCGTGGGGAAGACCTGATTTGTCTGAGTGGCATTGTGGTTGTTTAGGAAACACCCCCACGGGCGTGGGGAAGACGCGTTTCCGTGGGAGTTTCGCTTGCCGGATGGGGAAACACCCCCACGGGCGTGGGGAAGACCATGGTGATCGACTCCACCATGCAGGCAGAGCGGAAACACCCCCACGGGCGTGGGGAAGACGTCCTTGACTCCGTTACTAAATAATCAGATATAGAAACACCCCCACGGGCGTGGGGAAGACCGGCATGTGCGGTTCGGAGCCAAGTTCTACCCAGAAACACCCCCACGGGCGTGGGGAAGACCCCGCTTGCAGCTCTCGCATTCGGTATGCGTCAGAAACACCCCCACGGGCGTGGGGAAGACATACATTTAGACCACTAAACAAATCTAGTTCAAGAAACACCCCCACGGGCGTGGGGAAGACTGGAAGAAGATGGACGAATCGACCCGTCCCCCAGAAACACCCCCACGGGCGTGGGGAAGACAAGGCCTGATTTCAAATTCTGCTGGGTCGTCTGGAAACACCCCCACGGGCGTGGGGAAGACGTGGCACTTGTTGCAGAAT
>JALSXE010000417.1:0-2093 GCA_027072755.1 Campylobacterales bacterium
TCTGTGATACGAAAAAACTCTCTCTTAGGGCACCGGTGTTCTTGTTTTCGCATAAGATGTTGTACAGATTGATGTTGTCGAGGTAGATCTTGTCGGGCTTGTTCAAGAGCTTTTTGCCTTTGAAATTACCTCCGATGATCTCTATAAGATTGGCTTTTTTCAGATAGTAAAGATAGCTGTAGAGGGTGTTTCTGCTGATTCCGGCGTTTTTAGCCAGGTTTTGAATATTAAGCTCCATCGGTACGCTCGAACATAAAAGATGCAGCAGCTTCCTGATGGTTGCTATCTTGTCACTCTCTACATTGTAGATGGTCGCCACTTCACTATCCAGTATGATATTGACGATTTCGTTAAGTCGCAGGTTGTAACTTAGTTCTCCTTCTGTAAAGAAAGGGTAGCAGCCGTACTGCTTGTATTTGGCGAAGTACTCTAGAGGCTTGAACGACTTTTTGATTTCGTGAGCGATTGTTTGGTGTTTTGTAAGCAGATCTTTCAAGTCGACAGGTTCGAGCGTCAAGCCCAGCTTTATGGAGACAAACTCTCTAAAAGAGAGTGCGCCAAGTTCGTAAAATAGTGCACGCCGGCTTAAATCGACTTTTGAATTCTCTATCTCCAATGCGGAAGAGCCGGAAAAGATCACTTTGATATCTACGAAGTCGTAGATCGTTTTAAGCTCCAATGCAAAATCGTTTGCCTTGTGAATCTCATCGATTATGAGAAGCTCTCCGCCTAGTCTCGAAAACTCTATCGCGATGTCACTCAGTTTTTGGGCAACATTGTCTGCACTGATATAGAGCATTTTTTCTACAGGCAGTGCATATTGCTGTGCTATCTGGCGTATGAGTGTAGTTTTGCCCACGCCTCTTTGGCCAAGTATTCCGATGAGTTTTGCTTTCAAGTCGATTTTATCAAAAAGGTAACGCTTGAATGTCGGAGTGGGCAGAGAAAAATAGAGGTTTGAGAGTTCGATAAGTCTTTGCACAATTTACCTTTTCAACGAGTTGAAAATATTATATCATATATTTTTCAATCGGTTGAAAATACATCGGCGGTGCTATTTTAAAATATCGCATTATCAGCTCTCCCGTAAAAGTCTCCGAGCCGCTTGGCTGACCTCTTCGGCGGAGATCTCTTTCATGCACTCGTGCGTCTTTATGGGGCAGGTTCGTTTCATGCACGGGGCGCACTCGAGATCGCGGCGCAGTATGACGCTTTTTGGATTTTCCCACTGCGAGGTCTCTATATGTTTTGTGGGGCCGAAGATGGCTACGGTCGGGACACGGTAGGCCGCGGCTATGTGCATAGGGCCGCTGTCGCCCGTTATGAAGAGATCCAGTCCCGCTATCAGGCCGCAAAGCTCCGGAATAGTCGTTTTGCCTGCAAGATTGGTGACGTTTTCTACCCCTTTTTGGCGTACCATCCGCTCTATGTCGCCGGCTATGTCCGTTTCGCCGGGACCGCCGAAGATGACTATGTCGAACTTATCGGAGAGATCCGCGGCTACTTCGGCGAACTTTTCAGGGTACCATCGCTTCGCGCTGCCGTATGTGGCGCCGGGGTTTATGCCCAGGGCAGGGCGCTCGAAATCTCTTTTGGGCCAGTATAGCTTCAGCGGGCCCGGTTTGTCGTTTCGGCCCGTGACGCCGTTTATGAAAGATTGGTATTTTTGGACTTGGTGGGTTGATGAGTCGATGGTCGTTGGTCGTTGGTCGTTGGTTTTTTTGTATGTGTACTTTCTCTTTGAGCCGGTTAGGGTCAGCAGGAGTTTGGAGTAGAGGTGGCTGCGGAAGCTTACGGCTATGTCGTGGGGGCCGAGCTCTTTTGCGAGACGGTAGATATTGAGCGGTCGGAAGCCTGTCGATTTTGTCTTGTCCACTACCGTGCGGTCGATGCGCGGGTGGGCTTTCAGGGCCTCCGTGGAGACGTAGGAGCCTACGACGGTTATCTCGGCATCGGGATATGCCGCAAAGAGGTTTTCGAGTGCGGGTGTGGCCATTACGGCATCGCCCAGCCATGTCGGAAGCTCTACGAGTATCTTCATTTTATCACTTTATCAACCGGTAGTGCTTTTTGCTCAGCTCCAGCCCGAAGAG
>JALSXE010000418.1:0-8176 GCA_027072755.1 Campylobacterales bacterium
CCCCTAAGTAGCAGCGGTTTGTTATATTTGCAAGCCGCTGTCGTATGTGACGCCAAATCAATACATAAGGAAACAGCAATGAAAAAAGGGATCCATCCTGAATATGTCGAGTGCAGCGTAACCTGCGCATGCGGAAACCACTTTACGGTACTTTCAAACAAGCCCGAGATGAGAATAGATATCTGCAACGCATGCCACCCTTTCTTTACGGGATCTGAGAAGATCGTCGACGCCACGGGACGTGTCGAGAAGTTCAAAAACAAATACAAACTGGAAAAATAGCCGCTTAATTGCTTACGCTTCTTCCAACACCCATAGGAAATATCGAAGATATATCCCTGCGCGCGCTGCGGGTGCTGGAGGAGACGCATATCCTTCTTTGCGAAGATACAAGGGTCGCGAAAAAACTCCTCAAACTGCTCGAAGAGCGCCACGGCCTCAACCACAGTATAGAAAAAATCATCTCTTTTCACAGCTATAACGAAGAGAAGATTTTAGCCTCTCTGGAGCCGGGATTTTTCGAAAAAAACGTTGTATACATGAGCGATGCCGGTATGCCGTGCATAAGCGATCCGGGTGCCGTTTTGGTGGAGTATTGCCGGCGCCACGACATCGAATACACGGTGCTGCCCGGACCTACCGCTTTCGCTACCGCCTATGCGGCGAGCGGTTTTACGCAGGGGCGCTTTATATTCTACGGCTTTCTTCCGCACAAAGGTTCCGAACGCCTGGGTGAACTGCAAAAACTGCTTACCGAGCCCTATGCCGTTATTTTGTACGAAGCACCGCACCGCTTTGAAAAACTGCTCGATGAACTGGAACAGCATGCACCGCAGAGGGTCGTTTTCGCCGCGAAAGAGATCTCCAAAAAGCATGAGCACTTTTTCAAAGGGTCTGCAAAAGAGCTCAAAGAGCAGATAAGCGGGGCTCTTTTGAAAGGAGAATGGGTAGTCATTCTCTCTCCATCCGTACAGAGTACGCAGGGCGGTGCTTTGAGCGCCGCTGATATCGAGGCTCTGGATATTCCTCCTAAACAGAAGGCCAAGCTGCTCTCGAAAGTAACCGGTCTTGGAGTGAAAGAGTGTTACGAAAGGGTAGTGGCGGAAAAAAAGTGACGATAAAGTGACCGCGAGATTTAATTTTTGTAACTTTTCAAACATTTTTGGATAAAATGGGCTTATGATAATTTACGGCAAGCAGATTTGCGCAACCCTTATGCAGCGGCATCCTGAACTCATCGAACGCTTCCTTCTTGCCAAAGAGGTCGATAAAAAAGAGTTTTCCAAAATAAAAAAGGTCGGCAAACCGGTAGAGAGGGTGGATCCCAAAAGAGCTCAGGCGATGGCTCGCGGGGGAAACCACCAAGGGTGGCTTTGTGAAGTAAAGCCCTACCGATACGCCGATTTTTCCGAGCTCAAAGATGCCGATTTCCTGGTGGTTCTGGCAGGTCTGACCGATGTCGGAAATATCGGGGCGATCATTCGCACGGCCTATGCGCTCGGAGCCGACGGAGTCATAGCTTCCGGCGTTAGGCAGTTGCAGAGTGAGGCGCTCATACGCACCAGTGCCGGGGCCATGTTCGATATGCCCGTGGCGATCGTTCCCAACCTTCTGGATCTTCTCAACGAACTGAAACAGAGCGGGTTTACACTTTACGGTGCCGCTATGGAGGGTGAGCCCATAGAGGAGGCCGAGATAGAACGCAAAAGGGCACTTGTGCTGGGCAGCGAAGGGGAGGGGATAGCCAGAAGAGCGCTGCAGAAGATGGATAGGGTCGTCTGCGTAAGGATGGCCAGAGAGTTCGATTCGCTGAATGTAAGCGCCGCGGCGGCGATATTAATCTACAGGATGGGGCATGCTTGAGAAGATATTGAAACAGTATGGTGCGGACAAGGTAAGCGCAAGGACGAAAATTTCCAAAAAAAATCTCTCGAAACTGCTTGAAAAGGATTTCGAAGGCTTCTCCAAACCGCAGGCGTACGGATTTGTCTCGATACTTCAGCGCGAGTACGGTGACGACTTTGCGGAGCTCAAAGCCGAGCTGGATGTGTGGTTTTCCGCTTCGGAGGGTGAAGATAGAAAAGAGGAGATATTCATATCCGCCGATAAGGGCGGAAGCGCGTCCGGCTACAAAAAAGGTGCCATAGCCGCCGTTTTGCTGCTGGCGGTTGCGGCGGCGCTCTTTTATCTCTTTCAAAAAGGGGAGAGCGGCGGTGTTAAGCCGCAAGAGGCGGCAAAAAGCCGTGCGGCGGCTCCGGTCGACGAAAACTTGACGCCAATGGCGGTTTCAGCGGCGGCGGTCGAGGAGAAGGCGCAATCTCCACGCTCCGCCGAACGTTCGGACGAGTCCGTAAAAGAGGGTGTGAAGCGGGGGGGCGAAGCGAAAGAGCAGGAGTCCGTAACGGCTAAAAAGGAGCAGAAAGAAACGGAACCCTACGTGCCGATGGAGAGCGCCGTAATAACGCCCGTCGTCAAACTGTGGTTCGGCGTTATAGATCTCGAGAGTAAAAAGAGGGTGGCCAAAACGACCGCCGATCCCTACGAGATAGACCCTAAAGGCAGAAAACTGCTCATAACGGGTCACGGACGCTTCGAGATAAGCGACTCTTTCGGCAACCTTTTCAAATATAACGATGCGAAAAAGCACTACTTTCTTATCGACGACGGTATGGTAAAAGAGATCTCGTTATCGGAGTTCAGGCGCCTTAACGGAGGGAAAGTTTGGTAAAGAGAGTTTTTCCGCTTCTTTTTCTGGGCTCTTTTCTATTTGCGAATCCGGTCCTTCAAAAGGTGCGGTCTCTACTGGACGAGGACACCTACTCATCCCACAGCAAGCTCATCTCGCTTCTTTTCGAAAATGAGTCCGCCTATATGAAGAGTTCGAGCGTAGATATGGTCAAGGTCGCCTCAACGCTCGAAGAGAACGGTCTGCTCAAGCTCTCTTTCGCCTCCGCGAAGCAGGTGGAGCTCACTTTCGAGTACGGCGGGGAGAACCCTCTCTTTTTCATGAAACTGATGACCGATACCCTGAGGAACATGGGCCTTTCGTTCGTTTTGACGAAGGAGGCGAAGCTTAACAAAGAGGGTTTTTCGTGGACGGTTGCCTTCGAGGCCAAATCCGTTCCCGACCCGGTTCTGCTGGCAAGGAGGCTCGAGAAAAACCGTGCCGTGGTGACAGACCTGGAGAGGCTCGACGGTTCCAGGTGGCGGTACCGTATTGATATGAGCGGTGCAACCGTTTCGGCGAAGCCGATAATGGCCGGCCGGAGTCTGAAGATCGTTCGCCCGATACGTCCGATATGGGTGGAGGTCAGCCGCATAAAGAGGCTTGTCATACGGGAGCTGCCGGGGAGCCACTGGTACGCGGATGTAGTAGTTTATGATAAAATGCTGCATATTTTATCGATGAAACGGAGCGAAACGCGTACACGCTATCTGAATCTGAGGCTGCCCGCGGATGCTGCATATGTAAAGATAGGCGACCGTTTCACGCTTGAGAATCTGCGCAGCGGAGTCAAACTGACCGCAAAAGGTGAAAAATAGATTATGTTCGACGAAATCGAGTTTGAGAAACTTAAAAGATTACCGAAGTATGTATTCGCCGAAGTGAACGACCTCAAAATGGCGGCGAGGCGCGCCGGCGAGGATGTGATAGACTTCAGCATGGGCAACCCCGACGGTCCCCCTTCGAAAAAGATAATAGAGAAGCTTGTGGAGTCGGCCAGAAAGCCGAAAACGCACGGCTATTCGGCAAGTAAAGGTATATACAAGCTAAGACTTGCGATCTGCAACTGGTACGAGCGGCGCTACGGCGTGGCCCTCGACCCGGAGACCGAGGCGGTCGCCACGATGGGGAGCAAGGAGGGGTACGTTCACCTCGTGCAGGCCATCACAAACCCCGGCGATACGGCTATAGTTCCCGACCCGACATACCCGATACACTCATATGCCTTCATGCTTGCGGGCGGGGCCGTCAAGAAGATGGAGCTCGTCTTCAACGAGAAGTACGAGGTGGATGAAGAGCTCTTCTTCATAAACCTCAAAAAGGCGCTGATCGAGTCTGTACCGAGACCGAAATATGTGGTCGTCAATTTCCCGCACAACCCGAGCACGGCGACAGTGACGCCGGCATTTTACGAAAGGCTCGTCGATACGGCCAAAAAGGAGCGCTTCTATATAATAAGCGATATAGCCTACGCCGATATAACGTTCGACGGATATAAAACCCCGTCGATCCTTGCGGTCGACGGTGCGAAGGATGTGGCCGTCGAGAGCTATACACTCTCAAAAAGCTACAATATGGCCGGCTGGCGGGTGGGCTTCATAGTTGGAAACCCGAAACTCGTGGGTGCCCTTCAGAAGATAAAGAGCTGGCTCGATTACGGCATGTTCACCCCGATACAGGTCGCCGCAACGATCGCCCTTGACGAACTCGAAGGCGAGGTGGACCATACGATAGAGAAGTACAGAAAGCGTAGAGACGTGCTCATAGACGCTTTCGCGAAAGCCGGATGGCAGATAGAGAAGCCGCGTGCGAGCATGTTCGTATGGGCCAAACTGCCCAAAGAGGCTCTGCACCTCGGAAGCCTGGAGTTCTCCAAAAAGCTGCTAACCGAAGCGAAGGTTGCCGTAAGCCCCGGCATCGGCTTCGGAGAGTATGGAGACCGGTATGTGCGCATAGCGCTGATAGAGAACGAAAAGCGCATACGCCAGGCGGCAAGAAACATCAAAAGGTACCTGAACACCTTGAAAAATGATAACTGAGAAACAGTCGTCCGGCCGCTTCTTAGTAACTAAAACCCGGAACCTAAAACCAATAACCCATAACAAAAAAAAGAGGAAACAATGATCCACGTAGGAATCATCGGTGTAGGAACCGTCGGCGAGAGTGTCGCGAAGATTTTGCGGGACAACCGCGATATCATCAGCGCAAGGGCCGGCAAAGAGATAGTCGTGAAAAAGGGGGTTGTGCGAAACCTCTCCAAAAGGAGGGATGTAGATATACCGCTTACCGACGATGTGGACGAAGTTCTCGACGATCCGCAGATAGATATAGTCGTCGAGTTGATGGGCGGGGTCGAAGAGCCTTACAGGGTCGTGCAAAAGGCGCTTAGAAACAAGAAAGCGGTCGTTACCGCGAACAAGGCACTTTTGGCTTACCACCGTTACGAACTTCAGGAGACCGCCGGAGAGATTCCTTTCGAGTTCGAAGCGAGCGTAGCGGGAGGAATACCGATCATAAAGGCCCTGCGGGAGGGACTCAGCGCAAACCATATAGAGTCTATAACCGGGATCATCAACGGTACCGCAAACTACATCCTTACCAAGATGATGAACGAAAGAGTCGATTTCGAGCCGGTTTTGAAGGAGGCTCAGGAGCTCGGCTACGCCGAAGCGGACCCGACGTTCGACATAGGCGGATTCGACGCCGCGCACAAACTTCTGATTCTGGCCTCCATAGCCTACGGGATAGACGCCAAACCGGAAGATATTCTGATAGAGGGCATAGAGCAGATTACGCAGGCCGACATCTGTTTCGCCAAGGAGTTCGGCTATACGATAAAGCTGCTAGGCATAGCGAAGAAGGTCGGCGGTTATGTCGAGCTGCGGGTTCACCCTACGCTGGTTCCGAAAAGCCGCATGATTTCTAAAGTCGACGGGGTGATGAACGGCATAAGCGTCATAGGCGACAAGGTCGGAGAGACGATGTACTACGGTCCGGGAGCGGGCGGAGACGCTACGGCGAGCGCCGTAATAAGCGATATCATAGCGATAGCCAGAGGCGGAAAAAGCTCACCGATGCTCGGTTTCAAGCGTCCTCTCGAGAGCGGACTGGAGCTTCTGGGCAAAGAGTCTGTAATCAGCAAATACTACATTCGCCTTGAAGTCGAAGACAGGCCGGGTGTCCTTGCGAAGGTTAGTCGCGTAATGGGCGAAGAGAGTATCTCGATAGAGACTATGCTGCAAAAACCGGGTGCCGAGAGGTCGGCATCGCTGCTGCTTGCAACGCACTCCTGCGAAGAGAGATCGATGCAGAGCGCGCTCAAGCGCCTTTTCGAGCTCGATAGCGTACTGGAGCGTCCGGTAATGATACGGATGGAGGATTAGGCCGGCAGATTCGGCTGTCCTGTAAAAGCAAAATAGAGGGGGAGAGTTTTGCATTACAAAGAGATAGAGAGCGTTTGTACATACTGCGGTGTCGGGTGCGACATAGTGGCCGAAGTGGAGGGCAACAGCGTACATAAGATCAGGGCCGACAAGGATGGATACGTAAGTCAGGGCAAGCTCTGCATAAAAGGGAAGTACGGGTTCGATTTCATAGAGTCCGAGGAGCGGGTCAGAGAGCCGCGCATTTCGACGCGCTTTTTGAAAAAGAATCCGCATATAGCGGAGATGCTCGACGGCTCTTTGACCGCACTGAACGACGAGTGGTACACGACGGATCTAAAGAGCGCGATAAGGGCGGCCGCATTGAAGTTTGCCGAGATCAGAAAACGGTACGGAGACGAGAGTTTCTGCGCCATCGGCGGGGCAAGAACGAGTTGCGAGAGCTCGTACCTGTTTCAGAAATTCACCCGCGACGCTATGAATTCTCCGCATGTGGACAACTGCGCGCGCGTCTGCCACTCTCCGAGCCTCAAAGGGATGCGCGCCACTATAGGAGAGGGCGCGGCGACCAACCCCTACAACGATATCTACGAGGCAGAGTTCATACTCGTAATAGGTTCGAACACGACCGAAGCGCACCCGATCGTCGCGAACCGCATCATAGACGCGGCACGCCTGCACGACAATGTAGCGGTGATAGATGTGCGCGAGATAAAGATGATGAAGTATGCGAAGCATAAAGCGGTGATTCCATACGAGGCGAATCTGCTTGTGCTGAATATGATGGCACACGTTATTTTGAAAGAGGAGCTTTACGACAGAAAGTTCGTAGAGAACAGAACGAGCGGCTTCGAAGAGTTCCGCGAGAGTATACTTAACGACCCGTATGCCGATCCCACGTTTTTTAAAAGCGTTCCCGGTTACGAGCACCTTGCGACACTCATTCCCGTGATAGCCAGAGAGTACGCTCTTAAGAAGTCGATGATATTCTGGGGGCTCGGTGTTACCGAGCATCTCGACGGAAGCTACGCGGTCATGGCCATAACCCATCTCGCGCTGCTTACCGGAAATGTCGGAAAAACGGGTGCCGGCCTTATGCCGCTGAGGGGACAGAACAACGTGCAGGGAGCGTGCGATATGGGGTGTCTTCCATATTTCGCCCCCGACTACCAGAAGCCTGAAAAAGAGGGGCTCATGACTCCTCAGCTTATCGACGCCATGCTGGACGGCAAGATAAAAGCGATGCTAAATATGGGTGAAGATGTGGCACATATACACCCGAATCAGAACAAGATAGAGAGGGCGCTTGAAAAGCTTGAGTTCATCATGGTCCAGGAGCTCTTCATGACCGAGATAGCCAAGCGCGCCGATATAGTCGTCGGGGTCAAATCGGCATACGAAAAAGAGGGCGTCTATGTAAACGCGATGAGACGTCTGCACCTTTCGCAGCCGCTGGTTCAAAGCGATCTTCCCGATGACTGGGAGGTACTCATGATGCTTGAAAACGAGATGCGCGGAAACTATAGCTACTCGAGTTCCGAGGAGGTGTGGAACGAGGTTAGAGAGGTGGCCCACAGGCGCTTCAGCCAGGCCACATATCTCCGTTTGAAGCGCCACAGAAAGCGCGGTCTTCAGTGGCCGGTATATACGGAAGATACGCCGGTTCTGCATCTGCTCGATTTCAGAACGGAGGATGGACTCGGCAGATTCATCTACAATCCCTACAGAGAGCGCGGTATGGTAAAGGAGCTTAGAACCGGCGGTGTGAAGGGGGGGTTCTACCTCACCACGGGCAGGACGCTTGCGCAGTACAACAACGCGGCCCAGACGCACAGATGCGAAAAGCTCGACAGCCGATACGACGAAGATATACTTTTGGCCAGTGAAGAGGATGCGGACCGACTGCCGAATAGCGAATATGTGATCCTTAGGAGTGAGTACGGAGAGAGCGCTCCGCTTAGGCTCAAACTCACCCCGAAAGTTAAGCCGGACACTCTTTTTGCAACGTTCCACCATGCAAAATCGAAAATCAACTACCTATTCGGCGACGAGTGCGACGAGCTGATCC
>JALSXE010000419.1:0-2067 GCA_027072755.1 Campylobacterales bacterium
CTCAAGACGACGGCCGCACTTGTAGCGGCACTTATCGGAATCGTGCTCATAATATATCAGCAGAGCTACCTCAAAAACGGTTTTCACGATACCGAAAAGATAGGCGACTCATTCAGAGTGCTTCACACCGATTATATCGCGCTGCAGCGCATCGTGCTGCAGGCGAGCTATTTTCCGTATTTCGACAACGACGCTATTTTGAACCAGATAGATAAGATCGGGCTCAGACTCGACGAACTCTCGAAAGATCGGCGACTGCGAAAACCCGCATATATCGAAACACGCAGGCATCTTCAGAGTGTGAAAAAGCATTTTAAAGAGCTGGCAAAGACGATCTACGAGTTTCTGACCCTGAACGCCTCTTTGAAAAACAGCACCGTATATCTGCCGACTCTCGCCCTCAAGGCGTATGAGGTGTTCGATATCCACAGCGAACATGACCGTCAGGTAACGATGCTTCTTGCGAAGATCAACGAAACTCTCTTTCTTGCGAAGAATGCGCTGGACGAATCGTTTCTCGAAGAGGTGAAAGAGTACAAAAAGGAGCTCGAAGAGCTTAAAAAAGAGGTTGCGGAAAACGATAAAAGGCGACTTTTACAGGCTTCGATCGGCCATCTGACTCTTTTTTTGAAGATCTTTCCGAAATTTCGGGGTGATCTTGAAGAGATTCTCGATATCAAATTCCAGAACGAACTGGAGAGTGCAATCGCGAGCTTCTCGGAAGAGTCGAAGAGGGAGATGGCCCACATAAACACCCTTGCCGATCTCTTTTTGACGCTATACCTGATCTCCATTCTGGTGGTGATATACTTCATATTCCGCTCGGAAAAAGAGAATATGGAGCTCAAAAGGGTGCGTGACCAGCTCAGAAGGTCGCTCGTCACCGACCATCTGACAGGGCTTGAAAACAGGGAGGCCTATGTCGTTAGAAAGAGGATGATGGCCCATCCCGCCCTGATACTCGTCAATATCGACAGGTTCAAGCACATCAACGAGTTCTACGGCTCGAAAACCGGAGACGCGGTTTTGCAAAAGAGTGCACAGATCCTGAAAGAGGTGGTGCCCAAATCTCTGAAAGCGCACATATACAGGCTGGGAGGAGACGACTTCGGCATACTCTACGAGTTCAAGAGCAGAGAGAGAACGGAGAGCGTCATCCGCCAAATCCTTAAGCACTTCCAGGAGAAGACGCTGAACATCGAGGGGATATTCGTAGATATCTCCATCTCGATAGGCGCCAGTTATAGCGACAAACTCCTGGAAACCGCCGATATGGCGCTGAAAATCACCAAGGGCTCCAAACGGCTCAGATACACGATTTACGATCCGTCGATGGATATGTCGAAGACGATCGCCAAAAACATACGCGCCCTCAAACAGCTGAAGCAGGCCATAGCGAAGGGTGACATCATCCCCTATTTCCAGCCTATAATAGATCTCGGCAACGGTGATTCGGTCAAATATGAAGCGCTTGCGAGGATGCGTACGCAAAGCGGCGAGATACTGGGGCCGAGCCACTTTCTCGATGCGGCGAAAGAGGCGAAACTGAGCGGAGAGATAACCGCCGCGATCCTTCGTCAGACGCTGAAGATCGCCGAAACTTGCGAAATGACCTTTTCGGTAAACATCTCTGCCGGCGACATCATGAGCGTACACGACCGCAACACGATCTTCGATCTTCTCGATAACTACAGATGCTGCTCTGAACGGATAATTTTCGAAATCGTGGAGAGCGAAGATATTGAAGATTACGATATTTTGAGCGGGTTCATAGAGCGTATCAGGGGGTATGGATGCGGAATCGCCATAGACGATTTCGGAAGCGGTTACTCAAACTTTGAAAAACTTCTTCAGCTTCAGGTGGATATACTTAAAATCGACGGTTCGCTGATAAAAGAGCTGGATACCAACGAACACGCCGCACTCGTAGTGCAGACGATAGTCGATTTCGCGAAGGCGGCCGGTTTCAAGACCGTTGCCGAATATGTACACTCAAAAAGCGTGCTCGACAAAGTCAGAAGTCTCAAAATCGATTTCGCACAGGGTTTCCACCTCGGTAAGCCGTCA
>JALSXE010000420.1:0-2064 GCA_027072755.1 Campylobacterales bacterium
CTCCTCGGCGTGGGGTATCTGTAAATTGAAGTCTACACTATATGCCGTTAGAAATTCATAAACCGCTCTATTTAAAAAATCGGCGCCTTTGTCCGATTTAACATATAGCTGCCTTTATGCTCGAAAGGATTAAGATGATAAACATGATACTTATGATCACCTCCGTTACGCTGATTCTGATACTTTTGGCGCTTCTTGTGATCATCGTGCTGGAGTACAGGGCGAAAAGGTCGTTCGACCACTACGTCATGGAAAACGAAAACGCTCTTGATGCGGAGCGAAAAGAGAGTGCTCTCTCACACAGACCGGAACAAAGGACTATCCCTCTGCCCGATCGAAAAGCTGATACGGCAGATACCGCGGACGCACCGCCCCGAAAGCCCGAAACAGAGAGTACGACAGAGCCGCAGTTCAAACAGTACCCCCCTGTGCGAAAAGCGGAACCGAAAAAGCGCTCCAAAGCGGAAGAGATAAAGCGGAAGAGTTACGCTCCTTTTACACATCAGCGGCTTGTCGAGACGATGGGGTTGAGCCATGAAGAGGCCGACGAATTCGTACTCGAGCTGATACACCAGCTCGAAGATGCCATCGAGGAACTGGACAAACTTATAGAAAGAGGAGATTTCGATCGGATCGAGCACGTTACACACGGATTGAAAGGGGCGGCCACCAACATCGGCTCTGGCGGTGTGGCGGATATTTTGGTAGACTACAATACAGAGATGAAAAACGGTAAAGACCCTGAGGCCGCACAGGCGTACCAGGAGCTTCTAAAGAGTGCCGTAAGCGATCTCAAAATCGAGTATTCACAGGTAGCATAGATGCGAAAAAACATCCTTCTGATAGGATTTATGGGTGTGGGCAAAGGGGCCCTCGCCAGAGAGCTCGTAAGGTTGGACGGCTCACTCTACGCCCTCGATACGGACGACATGATCGAGAGTATGACAAATACACGTATAAAAAAGATCTTCGCGACAGCCGGAGAGGAGGCTTTCAGGGCCCTCGAGCAAAAGACCGCACAGTGGCTGGCAGAGAGTGTGAGCAACGCGGTCATATCCACAGGCGGAGGATTTTACAAGGTAAAAAACATAAAAGCTATAGGAACGGTAGTATATCTGAAAGCCGACTTCGATTGGATAGTGCAACGGATTCTAAATGCCCCCAACGCGAAAAAGAAGCTGAAAAAACGACCGCTCTTTCAGGATATAGAGAGGGCCCGCAACCTTTTTAAGAGCCGATACGACGAGTACGAGAAGGTTGCCGATATCGTTGTGGATGTGATGCACAAAGATAGAGAGGAGCTGGCGAAGGAGGTTATGGGGGAAGTGGGTTTTGGGTGTTAGGTTTTGGGTGTTAGGTTGTAGGTTTTGGGTTGTAGGTTTTGGGCGGGAAGCCCGGAGTCGGGCTTTTTAGCAGTAGTCGGCCAGAAGACCCTCTTTCAGCGACATATATGTCTCTTCCCCGACCAGCCTCTTCACTATCTCGAGACCGAAGCATATAGCTGTACCGGGGCCCCTCGAGGTCATGACGTTGCCGTCTATGACAACCTTCTCTTTGTCGGTATACCCCTCTTTGCCTATCTGCTCCTCCACGCTCGGGTAGCAGGTATATTTGCTTCCGAGTACTCCGGCCGCTTTCAACGCGAACGGTGCCGCGCAGATAGCACCGACAACCTTCTCTTTTGCCTTCATCTCTTTTAGAAGCTCCTGCACCCTTTCGTTTTCAGCCAGCATATGGGTCCCCTCCCATCCGCCGGGAAGAACGATCATGTCGAGTTCGTCCGCGAGTACATATTTGATGTCGGTATCGGCTTTAACGGTTATGCCGTTTGCACCGGTCACCAACTCTTCGTTTACACCGGCCACGACAACTTCGATGCCGCCGCGGCGCATTACATCGATCAGACTCACAGCCTCTATCTCTTCAAAACCTTTTGCCAATGGAACACAGACTTTTGCCATCTTCAACCTCCTTCTTGGTCGTTTTCAGACAGTAACGAAAAACGAACGGTGAAATATGATCTACTTCACCTTGTCAAGATACTTGCCTTCAACAGTATCGACT
>JALSXE010000421.1:0-2058 GCA_027072755.1 Campylobacterales bacterium
GCGAGGAGGTCAGCGGTTCGAGCCCGCTATGCTCCACCATTGGACCTATCCGCGTTTAAATCGACTCTTATTGGCGCCAAACCTCTTTACGATGAAAATCGAGATAGACAAGATGACCCTCTTTTATCCGCCTCAATTTCATTCCTTCATAAATTCCCAACTTATTGGCTTCGGCCCAGCTCTATCGATTGCGATGTTCAATAAAAGCGCATTGTATATTTCGAGCTTCTCTTTCGAACTTTCACACTGGCTCCAGGGTTTTATGTGGCTGGCGACAAGCAGTTCGGGGGTTTTGACCCCGGTCACGGCGCAGCGGCCATCCCAATAATCCATCAGCAGTTGGCGCAGCTTCTCCTGACCTCTTCGCTGTTTGACCAGTGCCTCCACATCTGTGACTGCAAGATCGGCAGACTCTTCGAATGGGAGCCTTGCACTCTTTTTGAGCCAATAGAGCAGTTCGGATCGCTCCAATGCCATGGCATAGGGGAACCCATCTGGGGCATCCTCGATGGGAATGAAATGGGCGTTTTCGAAAAGATTGAGCTGCATCGCCGCCGCTTGAGGCAGTGCCAAAATGGGTAGATCGGTGATTTTCAGTGCGACACTGTGGCGATAATAGGAGGAGGTTCCTATAATCCAGTCGTCTCTGCGTTCATGCCTGTCGTATCCGGCGTCGGTGAGGAGTTTTTCTAAGTAGATTGCCGTTACTTGATTCATACGAAATTCCTTCAATACAATTGCAAAATTTTCGAGAGCATCACAACGGCTTCGGCTCTTTTTTCCGGAGGCATCTTATTGAGATTCACCAGCAGTTGCACCTGCCGGTAGTAGATGCTCGTTCTATCCCGCATCGTTTTGCCCCTTCGGGACGGTAATCAAATAAGTTTTGTCCAACTTCCCGTTTTTTACGATCTGCATTTTCCCTGTACCGATTTCAACGGTATCTTTATCGATGTATTTTGACCATGGATGATTGTAACGATCGCTAAAATAGAGAAAGAGTCGTTTGACTTTGATGCTCTCGCAACTTTGCAGCAATTTGTTCAGCAAACCGGGACGCAGTGACGTAAGATTTTCAAAAATCTCCGCTACAAAGGTGAAGGTGACTCCCTCTTTTTCCACGAGATAGAGCAGCTCCAAAATGGCTCTTTCGGGGGAAGATATCTCTATGTCGTAATCTCTGATACCGCTGGGATAGGCTTTGAGTCCCAGGTCGCCGAACCACGGTTTTTTGTAAAACTCGAATTGGAAAGTGGCGGCTACGTTTTTCAACCAAGCCGGCGGATTCTTTCGGCTATAGAGTGCAATGCGCTGATTGCGGGAGAGTGGAAGATAGTGCGCGAACCCCTGTAGGTTCAAAGCGCTCAATCCCCCCACGTAAACCTCAAGGCCGGCGAATCGCTGCACACCCACCATCACACCTTTCCAGTCGGGCTCCACTTCGGATCGGGCATAGAGCCCCCGTCCGAGTTTTTGCAATATCCCCTGTTTGACATATTTGCTGATCAGTTGCGTGGAATACCCCTGCTCTCTCAGCCAACTGCTGGGAACAGCCACCTTTTCGGGTATAACCCTGTACAGAAGTTTCAGTTTTCCATTTTTTTGCAAACTCATAGTTTGTATTTTAGCTTTTTATGAAACCGAAAGCAATATATTTTTTTAAAGGCACTTTATTCTATTTCATCTGCATACTGCTGTAAAATACGCTCCCCAAGTTCGGTAAGGCGGTATTTCTGTCTGGAGCTTTTTGGTTTATCGGGAATCGTGTAAGCGATATAGCCTTTTTCTCTCAAGCGGGTCAGCTTTTCTTTGAAAGAACCGGGAAGCGAAATGCTTTTTCCGCTTTGCTCCTCTTTGATCTCTTTGGCCGACTTGGCCCCCGCAAAAAGTGTACGTAAAATATCCCACTCGACAACCGTAATATCGGGACTTGGAGCAACTTGGCCCCCAACTTGTTTTTGATGATTTTCTCTTGTGTATGCAGGTTCATTCTCTCTCCTGAACTTCTTGTCCAGGAGAAATTGTAGCTTTTTTACTTGAATGTTGTCAGATTATATT